>NZ_JBQGCX010000673.1:0-19255 GCF_052038725.1 Actinosynnema sp. | reverse complement strand
CGCCCGGCCGACGTGCTGGCCCGCGTGGTCGCCGAGCGGGTCAGGGACGAGGCGCTGGCCGAGCGCACCCTGCTGCTGACCTCGCTCAACCCCCGCCATCCGCGCATCCCCGCCGAGGTGCGCCGCGCGGTGTTCGAGCGCGACCGGGGCCGCTGCGCGCACTGCGGCGGCGCCACGAACCTCAACTACGACCACGTCGTGCCGCTCGCCGAGGGCGGCCCGTCCACGGTCGGCAACCTGCGCGTCCTGTGCCGCCCGTGCCTGCGCATCGCGCACTGAGCATCGCGCGCTGAGCACCGCGCGCTGAGCACCGCGCGCTGAGCGGACGCGGAATGCCCGAACAGCCGCGCGGCGACACCGCCGAACGGCCCAAGAGCAATTCCGGGACCCGTCGGAAAACGCCGCCGCAATTCCCGAAAGTGACGACGCGGGCGCATTCCGTGATTTCTTCCGAGCGATCGTTCGCACACGCTGAAACCGCAGATCAGCGGTAGTATGAAGGCCGGTTCGCGGGGGAGGGGGAGCACACCGTGGTGGTCGACGAGCGGCAGCCCGCGACGCTGCCCAGGGCGGCGCGCGCCCCGCAGTGGTGGCATTCCGCCGCGTGCCTCGCGCTGATCTGCTGCGCGCTCCTGGTCTCCTTCCTCGGCTGACCGCGACCGCCCCGAGCCCCGGTCCGGCGCCGCGCGGGACCGCCGCGCCCCGGCCCGCGCGCGCCCATCGCCTAAACTCGCGCCGATGACCAGCCAGGACCCCGAGCGCGAGCTGCTGCGCCACCACGGGGACGTCGACGCCGCCCCCGGCCTGGTGGACTTCGCGGTCAACGTGCGCGCCCCGTCCCCGCCGGACTGGCTCGCCGCCCGCCTCGCCGCCCGCCTCGCCGACCTCGGCTCCTACCCGACCCGCGCCGACGAGCTGGCCGCCCGAGAGGCCGCCGCCGCCCGCCACGGCCGCACCCCGGACCAGGTCCTGCCGCTCAACGGCGCCGCCGAGGGCTTCGCCCTGCTGCCGGAGCTGCGCCCGGCGCTCGCCGCCGTCGTGCACCCCTCGTTCACCGAGCCCGAGGTGGCCCTGCGCGACGCGGGCGTCCCGGTCCACCGCGTCCAGCTCGCCGAGCGCGACGGCTACCGCCTCGACCCCGCGCTCGTCCCGGACGAGGCCGACCTGGTCGTGGTCGGCAACCCCACCAACCCCACCTCGGCGCTGCACCCGGCGGAGGCCCTCCGCGCGCTGGCCCGCCCCGGCCGCGTCCTCGTGGTCGACGAGGCGTTCATGGACGCCGTCCCCGGCGAGCGCGGCTCGCTGGCCGCCGCCGCGGACGTGCCCGGCCTGCTCGTGCTGCGCAGCCTCACCAAGACCTGGGCGCTGGCCGGCCTGCGCGCTGGCTACCTGCTGGGCGAGCCGGACCTCCTCGCGCGCCTGGCCGCGCGCCGCCCGCAGTGGCCCGTGGGCACCCTCGTCCTGGAGGCGATCACCGCCTGCTGCGAGCCCGCCGCGCTGGCCGAGGCCGCCGCGCTCGCCGAGCTGACCGCCGCCCGCGCCGCCCACGCCGCCACCGCCCTCGCCGAGCACCTGGTGATCCCGCCCAGGGCCCCGTTCCTGCTGCTGCGCGTCCCGGACGGCGCGCGCGTGCGGCGGTCGCTGCGCGACAAGGGCATCGCCGTGCGCCGGGGCGACACGTTCCCCGGCCTGACCCCCGACCACGTCCGCGTGGCCGTGCGCTCCCCCGAGGAGACCGCGCTGCTCGCCGACGCGCTCCGAGTCGCACTGGAGGAGACATGACCACCCTCGGCGAGGTGCTCGCCGCGCTGGAGGCGGCCTACCCGCCCGCCACCGCCGAGTCCTGGGACGCGGTCGGCCTGGTGTGCGGCGACCGCTCCGAACCCGTGAGCAGGGTGCTGTTCTGCGTGGACCCGGTCGAGTCCACCGTGGACGAGGCGGTCGAGGTGGGCGCGCAGCTGCTCGTCTCGCACCACCCGCTGCTGCTGCGCGGCGTCCACGGCGTGCCCGCCGACGCCCCCAAGGGCCGCCTCGTGCACCGCCTGATCCGCGCGGGCGCGGCCCTGTACACCGCGCACACCAACGCCGACGCGGCCAACCCCGGCGTGTCCGACGCGCTGGCCCGCGCCATCGGCCTGGAGGTCACCGGCCCGCTCGACCCGGCCCCGGCCCGCGCGCTGGACGTGCTCACCACCTACGTCCCGGTCGCCGACGCCGCGAAGGTCCTGGCCGCGCTGCACGACGCGGGCGCGGGCAGCACCGGCGACTACCGCGAGGTCGCCTGGAGCGTCGACGGCACCGGCCAGTTCCGCCCGGTCGACGGCGCGAACCCGGCGATCGGCGTGGTCGGCGAGCTGGAGCGGCTGCCGGAGACCCGGCTCGAACTCGTGCTGCCGCGCGGGCGCCGCGCCGACGTCGTGCGGGCACTGCGCGCCGCGCACCCGTACGAGGAAGTCGCCTTCAACCTCAACGAGATCCCGGAGCTGCCCGCCGACACCGGCATCGGCCGGATCGGCGTGCTCCCGGAGCCCGAGCCGCTCAGCGCGTTCACCCGCCGCGTCGCCGCCGCCCTCCCCGCCACCGCGTGGGGCGTGCGCTCGGCGGGCGACCCGGATCGGGTGATCAGCACCGTCGCGGTCTGCGGCGGCGCGGGCGACAGCCACCTGTCCGCCGCGACGCGCGCGGGCGTGGACGCCTACGTCACCGCCGACCTGCGGCACCACCCCGCCCGCGAGCACCTGGACGCGGGCGGGCCCGCCCTCGTCGACGTCGCCCACTGGGCCAGCGAATGGCCGTGGTGCGCGCAGGCGGCCGACATCGTGCGCGCCGCCTTCGGCGGTACGGTCGAAACCCTCGTCTCGACCCGACGGACCGACCCCTGGACCACCGGCGCGACGAGCCCCGAACAGGAGGACCGCTGAAGTGAAAGCCGATCCCGTTGTGCAGCGCAGGCTGCTCGACCTCGCGCGGGTTGACACCGAGCTGGCGCGGGTCGAGCACCGCCGCCGCACGCTGCCGGAGATCGCGGAGATCGCCGAGGCCGAGAAGCAGGTGCGCGCCAAGCAGGACGCGCTCACCGCGGTCGAGACGACCCTGGGCGACCTGGACCGCGACGTCAAGCGCCAGGAGACCGAGATCGACCAGGTCCGCTCGCGCGAGGAGCGCGACCGGAAGCTCCTGGCCGGTGGCAGCGTCGGCGCCAAGCAGCTCACCGACCTGGAGCACGAGCTGGCGACGCTCGGCCGCAGGCGCGGCGCGCTGGAGGACGACCTGCTGGAGCTGATGGAGCGCCGAGAGGCCGTCGAGGCCGACAGCCAGCACGCCTCGGCGCAGCTCGCCAGCGCGCAGGAGACCCTGGCCGACGCCGCCCGCAGGCGCGACTCCGCGCTCGCCGACCTGGAGTCCACCGAGGCCAAGCGCACCGCCGAGCGCAAGACCGTCGCGTCGACCTTCGAGGCCCCGCTGCTGGCGATCTACGACCGGGTCCGGCTGCACAAGGGCACCGGCGCGGCGCTGCTCCAGTCCCGCCGCTGCGGCGCGTGCCGCATCGAGCTGGACCGCAGCGCGATCGCCAAGGTCAAGGAGGCGCTCGCCGACGACGTCGTGCAGTGCGAGGAGTGCGGCGCGATCATGGTGCGCACCGGGGAGTCCGGTCTGTGAGGGTGCTCGTCGAGGCCGACGGCGGCTCGCGCGGCAACCCCGGACCGGCGGGCTACGGCGCGGTGGTGCTCGACGAGGGCGGTGACACCGTCCTGGCCGAGCGCTTCGAGGCCATCGGCGTCGCCACCAACAACGTCGCCGAGTACCGGGGCCTGATCGCGGGCCTGCGCGCCGCCGCCGAGCTGGGGGCGACCGAGGTCGACGTGCGGATGGACTCCAAGCTGGTCGTGGAGCAGATGTCCGGGCGCTGGCAGATCAAGCACCCGGCCATGAAGCCGCTCGCCGCCGAGGCCAGGGAGCTGGCGGGCGACTTCGAGTCGGTCACCTACGGCTGGATCCCGCGCGAGCGCAACAAGCGCGCGGACAAGCTCGCGAACGACGCCATGGACGGCAAGGTCATGCCGGACCCGGCGATCGGCGCGGTCCCGGAAGCCGCCGAGGTCTCCGGCGGGGCTCCCGGCGGGGCTCCCGGTGAAGCGCCCGCCACCGCTCGGGCGGTCGTCACCGAGCGCCCGGCGTCGGCGGCGCACGTGACCGCGCCCCCGGCGTCCTGGTCCGGCGCCGAGGGCAGGCCGACCCGGCTGCACCTGGTGCGGCACGGGCAGACCGAGCTGTCGGTGGCCCGCCGCTACTCCGGTCGCGGCAACCCGCCGCTCACCGAGGTCGGCCTCGGCCAGGCGAAGGCTGCGGCGGCCAGGCTGTCCACCCTGGACGGCGTCGCCGCCGTCGTCGCGTCCCCGCTCCAGCGCACCAGGCAGACGGCGGGGGAGATCGCCTCGGCGCTCGGCCTGGAGGTCGACGTGCGCGAGGACCTGATCGAGGTCGACTTCGGCGAGTGGGAGGCGCTGACCTTCACCGAGGCCGCCGAGCGCGACCCCGAGGCGCACGCCCGCTGGCTCGGCGACACCTCCGCCGCCCCGCCCGGCGGCGAGAGCTTCGACGCCGTGCACCGCAGGGTGGACCGGTTCCGGCAAGAGCTGATCGCCGAGCACGGGGGCCGCGACGTGATCGTGGTCAGCCACGTGACACCGGTGAAGACCCTGCTGCGCCTGGCGCTGGGCAGCGGCCCCGAGCTCCTCTACCGGCTGCACCTGGACCTGGCGTCGCTGTCGATCGCGGAGTTCTACCCGGACGGGCACGCCTCGGTCCGCTTGGTGAACGACACCTCGCACCTGGGCTGAGCGACACCTCGCACCGGGGGGCGATGCCGTGGCACGAGCCGAACCCCCCGGTGCGGTGGCGCGGTGGCTCACGTCGACCGGAGCGGTGTTTCCGGCCGGGCTCCGCCCGGCCGGGGGCGCGAAAGCCCCGCCGCTACCCCGCGATCCGCAGCCGCCGGTTCCCGGAGGCGTTGCGCACCACCTCGCCGAACCGCTGCACCGCCAGCCGCAGCCCCACCGCGCGCTCCTCGGCCACCGACCCGCCCCGGATGTGCTGGTCCAGCACGAACTCCCCGGCCAGCACCGAGTCCGCGCCCTTCACCGCGAGCAGCGGCTTCAGCGCGTAGTCCATCGCGACCAGGTTGCCCTGCGCGCCGCCGTTGGCGACCGGCAGCACCGGCCGCCCGCGCAGCGCCTTCTCCGGCAGCAGGTCCACCAGCGCCTTCACCAGCCCGCTGTGCGCGGCCCGGTACACCGGCGAGGCGACCACCACCCCGTCCGCGCGCAGCACCGCCCCGACCGCGTCGGAGATCACCGGGTCCCGCAGGTCCTCGGTGATCAGCGAGAGCACGGGCAGCCGCCGCACGTGCAGCGACCGCACCTCGCACCCGCAGGACGCGAGCGCCTGCTCCACCAGCGACACCACCGCCCCGGTCCGCGAACCGGGGGACGGGCTTCCGGACACCACGAGCACACTGGACACGACGGGACGCACCTCTCCGCAGGAGGGGAAGACCGGGGGGTTGCCGGGGGTGTGGCGACGGGGGAAAGCTCTGACCGCGAGGTGAAATCCGTCAGCGGCAACAGATCGCGGCGCCGGTGCGGCAGAAGTCGACGTGGCGCCGCCGGGTGAGCAGCGTGCTCCCGGTCACGGCACCGAGTAGAGCAGCACCGGGCGGATCGGACAACCGGGCGCCCCGCGGGGGTTCCACGGGGCGGGACGGCGAGCCCTGTACCCTGGGCGGCGCGGACGAGTCGGCAGGGCGGTCGCGTCGGCGGGGTCACCCGCCGCCGAGGAAAGTCCGGACTCCACAGGGCAGGGTGGTTGCTAACGGCAACCAGGGGCGACCTTCGGGACCGTGCCACAGAGAACAGACCGCCACCGGCGCTCGCGCCGGCGGTAAGGGTGAAACGGTGGTGTAAGAGACCACCAGCGCCCCCGGTGACGGGGGCGGCTAGGCAAACCCCACCCGGAGCAAGGCCAAGAGGGCGTCCCCCAGGGGGCGCCTGCGCAGGCGTTCGAGGGCTGCCCGCCCGAGCCTGCGGGTAGGCCGCACGAGCCCGGCGGCGACGTCGGGCCTAGATGGATGACCGCCCAGCGGTGCGCCGAGAGGCGCCCGTGGACAGGATCCGGCTTACAAGCCGGCTCTTCCGCGCCTTTCCGGCCCCCAGGGGCCGGAAAGGCGCTGTCTCGTCCCGAACAGGGACGAGGAGCACAGCAAACGCGACGCCACCGCACACCCGCACCGCTGCTCGTAAAAAGCCGCCACGGCCACAACCGAGCCGCCCACGAGTCGCAACCGCTCTGCCTGCCGAGCGCCACGACCCCTCAAGAATTCGCTGTTCCTGCCAGGGGACTGGTGAACCCACTGCCCTCGTCAGGGCTCTGCCGAACCCGCTGCCCCCGCCAGGGCCCTACCGAACCCGCTACCCCCGCCAGGGTTTCTGAACCCCGCCCCACCACAGCCTCCGCCCCCGCCGCCCCCACGCCCGCCCCCCACGCCCGTCCCCCTCAAGGCTTCCGCGAAGGCCGCCCCGGCGGCATCCGGTACACCCGCCGGAACCCCGCGCCCTCGTTGTACCGCCGCTCCAGCTCCGCCACGTACGCCGCCACCGCCGGGTTCACGATGTCCGCCAGGCTCCGCACCCCCGACCCCGGTTCCCGCGCCGCCAGGTACGTCGCCGCCGCCCGCGCCCGCTCCAGCACGTCCCGGTCGAAGTTCACCGTCCGCTGCACCCGCCGCCCCGGCCCACTCGGCCCGACCACCTGCTCGGCGGCCTGCTCGACGACGCGCTCGATCTCCCGCTCGACCTCGTCCGCGGCCGTTCTGCCGCTCGCCCGTTCGGCGGCCTGCCCGGCCGCTGCCGCGCCCGCCCCCACCGTGATCTCGTTCACGCCGACCGCGATCGCCTCGGCGGCCTCGGTGGTGATCTCCACGACGCTTCCGGCTGTCTCGGGCACGGCTTCGGGCGGCTTGGCCATCTGCGAGCCTCCTCGGCGAGGTAATCCGGGCCACACGGCCGTTCAGGGGGCGCGTGCCCTGCCGAACGGGTCACTCGACGTCAACAGCAGCCCAAAGAGCCCTCGCCGGTGCGCACGTTGCGTCACCTGCGTGCCTGCATCCGGGTGAACTGTCCCGGCAATCGGGAGAATCCGGGCTAGCCGGTTCTCCGCCGCTCGACTCGGACCCATTATGGCTGTGAGTCAGATTAGACGTAATCTACGTCGGAGGGAACGGGCCTTGATCATCGACGGAGCGCCAGCACGCCGGTGCGCCTCGTGACCGAGACGTGTTCTACTCGACAGCGCACGACCCCGGCGCACCCCCCTCGGTCCGCCGGGTGGAGTCCTGCGTACTACAGGAGTACGAGATGACCGCCATGTCCCTGGTAACACTCGCGCAGCAAGCCCCCTCGCTGGGCACGACAGGCGTGCGGCAGTGGATTCTCGACAACCTCGTGCCCCTCCTCCTGCTCACCGTCGCCGTCCTGCTGCTGTGGCTCGGCGGCGGCAAGGGCGACAACGCCGGGGTCATGCGGAGGCTCGGCGGGGTGATCATCGCGCTGGCCATAATCGGACTGGCCGTGACGACGAACGCGGGCGCCGACATCGGCTCGTGGATCGCCGGCCTGTTCACCGGCGGGTGACCAGGTGCGGGTACGCACTGACGACGAGGTCTACCGGGTCGACGCCGTCTGGCTCGGCCCGCCCAAGGCGACCTTCCCGTGGCGCGCGCGCTACGTGGCCTGGGGCGTCGGGATCGCGGTCTTCCTGCTGGTGCTGACCGTCGAGCGGCAGGTCGGCATCGGCTTCGGGTTCTTCAGCACGGCGTGGGCGCTGATCGGCACCGTGCTCATCACGAGGTTCATCACCTCGCGGATCAACCACGAGCGCCCGCTGTCGGCCGCGATGACCATGCTGAGCCGGGAGCTGACCGCGCCCCGCGAGCGGACCTCCGGCGCGGGCGGCGCGGCCAGCGCCGCCCGCCTCAGGGTGTCCCGCGAGCGACCGCGCAAGCGCCCGAAGGGCGTCAAGCGCGCCGAGCGCGAGCAGCGCCGCCGCGCCCAGGAGCAGCAGAAGCGCCGCCAGCAGCAGGACCGCCGCCAGCAACGCCGTAAGAAGGAGGTTCGCGGTGTTCGGACGCCGGCGTGACCGGGACCGCCGCAACGCGCCGCACGTCGCCCAGCACGCCGCGCCGGGCGACACCCGCGGCCAGTCGTCCAGCGGCAAGCGCGCGCGCCGCCTGACCGGCGAGCAGGTGATCCCCAGCTACACCCCGTCCATCGCCGCCCGGACGATCGACGGGCACCTGCTGCGCACCGGCCAGGAGGTGTACGCCTGGTACAAGCTCGCGCCGCAGCGCTGGTCGTTCCGCTCCGACTCGCAGCGCCAGGACCTCATCGCCGCGATCGCCGGGCAGTACGCCGAGCTGCAGGGCCGCTGGATGCACCTGCGCGTGACGACCCGCCCCTACCCCATCAGGATGTGGGCCGAGGCGCACGTCCACAACGCCGTTCGGCGGCTCCCGGACACCCCCGGCGCGCTCAGCTTCGACGACTACATGGTCGGCGAGCAGCAGCAGCTGATGGGCCGCTCCATGGCGGAGAAGGAGGTGTACCTCGGCGTCCAGGTCCAGACCCGCAACATGATGGACCGCGCCGTCGAGCGCGCCGCCCCCGTGCTGCGCCGGGTCTTCCCGGACGCGGTGGACGCCGAGCTGGTCGCCATCGAGTCCGAGGTCGACCACCTCGACCAGGTCATCGGCTCCGCCGGCCTCGAGGGCCGCCCGGTCACCGCCGAGGAGATGTCCTGGCTGATGCACCGGTCCTGCTCGCTGGGCCTGCCCGCCCCGCGCAACCTGCCCGCGGTGCCGGGCGCGCCGTGGGAGCCGGAGGACCTGGCCAGCTTCACCGACGCCGCCGACTTCCACCAGGAGCCCTACTCGCCCACGGTCACCGTGCGCGGGCGCACCGGCTCCAACGCGGGCATCCGGCGCAACGTCGCCGTGCTCACCGTCGGCCTGATGCACGGCCTGCAGATCCCCGAGATCGACGACCCGTGGGTGCAGCGCGCCGACCGGCTGCCCGCCTCCGTGGAGTGGTCGGCCCGGATCTACGTGCGCCGCCCCGAGGAGGTCGCGGGCGAGCTGCAGCGGCAGATGAACAAGGTCCGCTCGCAGGTGCGGCACTACACCGACGAGCACGAGCTGGAGCCGCCCCAGTCGCTGTCCCGCCAGGCGGGCCGGGTGCTGGAGATCGACGACGAGATGACGTCGGGCTTCACCTCGCTGGGCACCCGCGTGCGCTCGTGGTGGCGCCTGGCGGTGTCCGGGCCGAACGAGCGCGAGGCGCTGCGCCTGGCCCAGGCCCTGCTCGACCTGTACAAGCCCAAGGTCGCCATCGAGCACCCCGAGGCGCAGTACGCGCTGGCCAGGGAGTTCATCCCCGGCGAGGCGCTGTCGTCCTCGGCGTACCTGCGGCGCGGCTCGGTGCTGTGGGCGGCGTCCTCGGTGCCGACGGCCACCGCCGAGGTCGGCGACCGGCGCGGCATCCTGCTGGGCGAGACGGTCACCGCGACCCGCCGCCCGGTGGCGTGGGACCCGTGGATGGCGCAGGAGCTGCGCGACTCGTCCGGCCTGAGCGCGCTGGTCGCGGGCCTCGGCGCGGGCAAGTCGTTCCTCGGCGGCGGCATCGTCTACAAGACGCTGCGCTCCGGCGCGCACTGGACGCTGCTCGACCCGTCCGGCCCGCTGGCCGCGCTGTGCGAGCTGCCCGAGCTGCGCCCCTACGCCCGTCCGATCAACCTCCTCAACGCCCAGCCCGGCATCCTCAACCCCTACCGGGTGGTCGCGGAGCCGCAGCTCGAGCACTTCATGGACGAGGACGACCCGGAGCGGGCGTGGCGGCGCGAGCGCGCGCTGGCCGCGGCCACCCGCCGCCGCCTCGTGCTGGACGCGCTGAGCGGCCTGCTGCCCTACGAGGTGGCCCGGCTGCCGCAGACCAGGATCGTGCTGCTGCGCGCGGTCCGCACCGTCGGCGGTCGCCCCGACGCGCACCCCGGCCAGGTGTTCGAGGCGCTGCGCCGCGACGCCTCCGAGCACCACGAGCACGCCGTGGTGGTCGCGGACTTCCTGGACGAGCTGCGCGAGCGCATGTCGCTGCTCATCCCCGAGGACGACGACGACCCGTACCGCGACCAGCGCGACGACCGGCTGACCGTGCTCACCATGGCGGGGCTGAACCTGCCGAAGGACGGCGTCGGCCGCGAGCACTGGACCGACGCCGAGGCGCTCGGCGTGGAGATGCTGAACCTGGCCGCCTGGCTCACCCAGCGCTCCATCTACGAGCGGCCCAAGGACCTGCGCAAGGGCGTCTGGATCGACGAGGCGTTCTTCCTGTCCGAGGTGCCGACCGGCCGGGTGTTGATGAACCGGTTCGCCCGCGACTCGCGCAAGTGGAACGTGCGCGTGCTGCTGTCCAGCCAGATCCCGGCCGACTTCCTCAAGATCCAGGGTTTCGTGGCCCTGCTGGACTCGGTGTTCGTCGGGCGGCTGGACGACGACCAGGCGCAGGCGGACGCGCTGCGGCTGCTCAAGGTGCCGGTGGGCGTGGGCTACGAGCAGGTCGTGGCGAGCCTGGGCCGCAGGCCGGGCGGGGCGCGCAACGCCACCGAGCGGGACCGGGCGCCGCGCCAGTTCATCTTCGCGGACGGCGCGGGCGGCGTGGAGCGGATCAAGATCGACTTCTCCGGTCCGCACCTGGAGCACCTGCGCCAGTCCCTGGACACCACGCCGGACGCGCTGCGCGAGAGCGCCGCCGCGGCCGAGGCGCAGGCGGTGCTCCCGGCCCAGGACCCGCTCGCCGTCGGCGACGGGTACCCCGACAGCGCCTACTCCGACGAGGACTACGACGACGAGTTGGCGGCCGACCTGGAGGTCGGGCTCGCCGACGACCTGGTCGACTCCGCCCACGGTGAGGGAGGAAACCGCCGAGGCGGTCGGGAAGGTGCGGCATGACGCTGCTCTCGCTCGTGGCCGCGCTGTCCGTCGCGCTGTGGGCTTGGCGGCGGAACGCGCGCACCTCAGGACCGGCCGCTCGGGGCCGCTGGCGCGCCATGGCGGTGGTGGTCGCGCTGGTCGGCCTGCAGGTCGTGATCGGCGCGCCCGCCGCGAGCGCGGCGAACTGCGGTGAGGCGCCCAACCCGGAGCGGCCCGGCTCCGGCATGGTCGGCGCGATCGACCCGCCGCTCGGCAACGGCCTGCCCGACACGCCGTACGACCGGTACAGCTACGCGGGCATGGTCTGGCACACCTACCAGACCAACTGCACGGTGGTGCCCGACTCCGGCGCGGTGATCGACACCTGGATGGGCAACGAGCTGTTCAACATCGGCAAGAACATCGTGGGCGCCACCAACGCGCTGCACTACACGGTGATGGGCCGGGGCCTGCTGGTGCCGCTGGACGAGGCGGTCGAGGCGGGCGTGCAGCGCGTCTACGACAACGTCTACCTGCGCTGGTTCGGCCTGGTCGCGCTGGTCCTCGCGGTGCTGATGTTCCGGCAGATCTGGCAGGGCGACCTCGCCGCGATCTCCAAGCGCGGGCTCTGGGCGCTGGCCGCCATGTGGCTGGCCACGTCGACACTGGCGCTGCCGCAGTTCTACACGTTCCTCGACGGCACGCTCGTCACCAAGACCTCCGAGATCCAAGCGGGCTTCCTGGAGGCCCCGGAGAAGGACGACGCGCTGCACGTCCTGCCGTCCCGGCTGCACGACGCGGTGGTCTACCAGACCTGGCTGCGCGGCGAGTTCGGCACGCCCGACGCGCCGCAGGCCGCCGAGTTCGGCCCCAGGCTGCTGGCCGCCCAGGCGTGGAACCTGGACGAGATGGCCGAGCAGAAGGACGGCGACCAGGCCGCGCTCGACGCCAAGAAGAACGACTTCAAGGCGGTCTACACCGAGCTCGGCCCGACCCAGGGCTACTTCTCCGGCGCGGACGGCGGTCGCACCGGGGCGGGGTTCCTGTCGCTGCTCCAGGCGGTCGCGTTCTCGCTGTTCCAGCTGTTCGCGAAGGCCGCGGTGCTGCTGGCCCAGCTGCTGCTGCGCATCCTCACCCTCGCAGGCCCGCTGATCGGCCTGGTCGCGCTGCTGCACCACGAGCTGCTGCGCAAGGTCGCCCGCGCCGCCGCCGTGACCGTGTTCAACGTGCTGATCCTGGCGGTGCTGGCGGGCACCCACGCCCTGCTGCTCCAGGCGATCTTCAACGCCTCCGGGCTGTCGCTGCTGACCCGCACCATGCTCGGCCTGATGCTCACCGTGGTCTGCTTCATGATCGGCAAACCGCTGGGCCGCATGTGGCAGATGGTCGAGATGTCGGTGGGCACGGCGGGCAGCGCGCTGCCGATGAAGGGCGGCGTGTTCTCCCGGCTCGGCAAGCGCAAGGACACCGGCCCGACGCCCCAGGAGGAGTTCTGGGAGCACGTCAGGGACGGCGACGACGACGGTCCCGAGGTCCCGCGGCGCGGCGCCCAGCGGGTGCGCCCCGAGGCGGCCAACCCGGCCGTGGTCAGCGCCACCGCCCAGCGGCTCGACCGCGACGGCTCGGGCGGTCACGGCTCCGGCGGGTACGGCTCCTCGGGCTACAGCGGCCAGAACGAGCTGCCCTCCCGCGCCCAGCCCGCGCTGCCCTCGGGCGGCGGTCAGGCCGCGCTGCCCGTCGGGCGCGCGTCGCGGGTCGTGGACACCCCGCCGGTCGCCGACCGGGGCTGGGACCGGGTCGACGACGCGGTGCTCGTGCCGTCCCGGTCGACCACCTACGCCACGCGCCTGGACCCCGGCCCGATCAGCAACCCGCGCGCGGCCGAGACCGAGGTCGTCGCGGGCAGGCAGGTGCACGTGATCTACCGGCCGTCGCGCGGCCTGGAAGTCAGGGATGGCTGATGCCGATCAGGACGAACCGCGGGCGCGCCGCGGTCTACCGCAGGCTCTGGGGCTGGCCGCTGCGCTCGCCCAACCACCTCGCCATGACCGTCGTCGGCTTCGCCGCGCTGGTGGTCGCGGCCAGCGTGCTGGTGCCCCAGCTCACCGAGCGGGGCGCGCAGGCCCGCCAGGGCGGTGACGCCCCGCCGCTGAGCACCTCGGTGGGCGGGCAGCCCGGCCAGGGCACCCAGATCGGCGTGCTGCCCACCTCCACCACGGCCCCGCCGCAGACCAAGGAGCCCGCGCCCACCCGGCCGTCGCCCACGACGACCGGCAGCGACGTGGTGGTGCCCGCCGAGGCGCAGCTGGTCGTCGAGTCCTGGCTCGACAAGTGGGCCGACCACCCGGCGGGCACGACGAACGAGAAGTGGCTCAAGGGGTTGGAGCCGTTCACCTCCGAGGAGCTGCTGCCCAACCTGAAGTCGGTCGACCCCGCCCTGGTGCCGGTCGTGATCAAGGGCGAGGTGAAGCGGATCTCCGCAGGCAGCGCGTCCGCGGAGTTCGAGGCGGAGGTGGAAACCGGGAAGATGGTGATCACTGTGGTCAAGTTCCCCGATCCCGCCGGCTGGCGAGTGCACAAGTACGACAAGGTGGGGTGAGATGCTCAAGGTCGCGGTGACGACCGTGGTCGCGGTCGTCGTGGTCGCCTTCGCGACGTTCAACGGTGTTTCGCAGATCATCAACGACTCCACACCGGCCGTCGACGAGAACGGCCGCATCCTCCGCGCCGCCTCCAGCTGCAACGCCGCCATCGGACCCTGGAACGCCGCCGACGGCGCGGGCAAGGGCGAGTACGACGCCAGCAGGCTGAACGACGAGCAGCGCGCCACCGTCGCCAAGATCATCTCCATCGGCCAGGAGCGCAAGCTCCCCGCGCTCGCCTGGCAGGTCGCCATCCAGGCGGGCATGACCGAGTCCGGCCTGCGCAGCCTGGACTACGGCGACCGGGACTCGCTGGGCATCTTCCAGATGCGCCCCTCCATGGGCTGGGGCACGCCCGCCCAGGTGACGGACCCGGTCTACGCGGTCAACAAGTTCTACGACGTGCTGCTCAACGTGCCCGAGTGGGAGGAGCGCCGCCCCGGCGACTCCGCCCAGCGGGTCGAGCGCTCGGCCTACCCGGACCGCTACCACAACTGGGAGGCCATGGCGGCCTTCCTGATCGGCGAGCTGGGCAACGTGCCCGACCCGGCGGGCTGCGGCACGGGCGAGGGCAAGGCGCTGCTGGCGTCCGGCGCCGCCGGTGGCGCGATCGAGTTCACCAAGCAGCAGCTCGGCGAGCCCTACCTGTGGGGCGGCAACGGCCCGGACGCCTGGGACTGCTCCGGCATCCTGGTCAAGGCGTTCGGCAGCGTGGGCGTCACCATCCCGCGCGTGGCCAACGACCAGTACATGCGCGGCGGCGCGCACCTGCCGATCGCGGACGCCAAGGCCGGTGACCTGATCTTCTGGGCCAGCGACCCGTCCGACCCGGTCTCGGTGCACCACGTCGGCATGTACCTGGGCAACGAGGAGTACATCCACGCGCCGCAGACCGGCGACGTGGTGAAGATCAGCAAGCTGAACCGGGACTACTACGAGCTGATGCCGCTGGCCGTCCGGCCCGGCGTCTGAGCGGGGCGCGCGGGGGCGGTCCGGCCGTCCCCGCGCCACCCGACCGCCCGTCCGCCCCGCCCGTCCGCCCCACCCGACCGCGTCGTGCTGAGGGAGGCACCGTGTTCACCCCCGAACCAGTCCAGCGCCGAGGCGGTCCGCCCGCGTCCAGCAACCCCGTGCGGGACTACCTGAGCTCGCGCCCGCCCGGCACGGTCGACGCGGGGTACGCGGTGCTCCCCAGGTCGCTGATGGAGGCCATGCCGCTGCCGTGGCAGCAGCAGATGACGCACCTGCTGGCCGAGCTGCACCGCACCCACGGGCACCTGCGGTGGCCGGAGTACCGGGTGGTGCCGTCCCGGCGCGAGCGGCTGGTCGACCTGGACGAGGACCAGCTGACCGAGGTCGGCGCGATCATGGAGATCGACTCGGAGGGCGAGCTGGTCTACCGGGAGCGCGGCGGCAGGCCGATCGAGCACCCGGAGAACCACGTCGTGCTGGTCTCCTGCCTGGACCCGGTGGTCCGCGAGGTCGCCGACCAGACCACCCCGCCGCGCGGGTTCCCGCAGCCGCACCAGGACCACGGCGGCCCGCACCCTGGGGCGCTGCCGGTGCAGGACTTCCGGGACCAGCAGGACCGCACCGGGCCGAGGTCGGACCGGTTCCCGGTGCAGAACCAGGTGGGCCCGCGCTCCGGCGGGTTCCCGGCGCAGGAGCAGGCCAGCGGCTACCACCCGGCGCCCCGGCAGGGCGGCTACGCCCAGCCCCACCCGCAGCACGCGCCGGGGCAGGGCTACCCGCAGCCGGAGGAGCCGGGGCGCAAGAAGAAGAAGCGCTTCTGGTGACGGCCCGCCGATGACGGCCCGCCGGTGACGCCGGGCCGATGACCTCCCGCAGGCCGCGCCCCACCGGTCGCGTCCGCCGGTGATCTGCGCGGCGGTGGCCGTCGTGGGATCTTGAAGGCATGGCTGACCCTGATGGCTGGTACTACTGCCTGACCCACCGCACGTCCGAGCAGGGCCTCGGCTGCCGGGGCGCGGACCGCATGGGCCCGTACCCGGACCGGGTGACCGCGGACCGCGCGCTGGAGATCGCCAGGCAGCGCACGGAGAACGCCGACGCGGCCGACGCGGCCGAGGACGAGTGGAAGAACGGCTAGCGCGGCGCCCGCCGCCCCGCGCGACCGCACCGCCGTCGCGCTCGTCCACCCCTCCACCCCCCACCTGTGATGTGATGACCCGGTGACTGGTGTCGAAGGCCTCACGGTAGGCGTGCTCGGTGGTACCGGCGCCCAGGGCAAGGGCCTCGCCCTGCGCTGGGCCAAGGCCGGCCTCAAGGTCGTGATCGGGTCCCGCTCCGCCGAGCGGGCCGAGGAAGCCGCCTCGGCGATCCGCGCGGAGACCGGCGCCGAGGGCGTCAGCGGCGCGGACAACGAGGCGTGCGCGCGGCAGGCGGACGTGGTGCTCGTCGCGGTCCCGTGGGACGGGCACGCCGACCTGCTGTCCGGGCTGCGCGAGGCGCTCGCGGGCAAGGTGGTCGTGGACTGCGTGAACCCGCTCGGCTTCGACAAGCAGGGCCCGTTCGCCCTGCCGGTCGCCGAGGGCTCCGCCGCGCAGCAGGCCGAGGCGCTGCTGCCGGACTCGCGGGTCACCGCCGCGTTCCACCACGTGTCCGCCGTGAAGCTGGCCGACCTCTCGCTCGCCGAGGTGGCGTGCGACGTGCTCGTGCTCGGCGACGACCGCGAGGCCACCGACCTGGTGCGCGCGCTCGCCGACGCCGTCCCCGGCTTCCGGGGCGTGTACGGCGGCAGGCTGCGCAACGCCCACCAGGTGGAGGCGCTCACCGCGAACCTGATCGCGGTCAACCGCCGCTACAAGGCCCACGCGGGTCTGCGGATCACCGACATCTGATGCCCGTCGACGACCTCGGCGAGCCGGTCCCGCTGCCCCGCCCGCCCGAGCGGGTGGTCAGCCTGGTCCCGTCGCTCACCGAGGCCGTCGACCCGGCCGCGCTGGTCGGCGCCACCGACTACTGCACCCACCCGCCCGGCCTGGACGTGCCGCGCGTGGGCGGCTCGAAGTACCCGGACGTGGACCGGGTGCTGGCGCTGCGCCCGGACCTGGTGCTGGCCAACAGCGAGGAGAACCGGCCGGAGGACGTGGCCGCGCTGCGCGCCGCGGGGGTGCCGGTGTGGGTGACCGGGGCCCCGGCGACCGTGCCCGCCGCGCTGGCGTCGCTGCGCAGGCTGTTCGCGGTGGTGTGGGCGGCGGAGCCGGGGTGGCTGGTGCGCGCCGAGGAGCTGTGGTCGCGCGCCGAACCCGCCGGGGTGACGGCGGTGGTGCCGGTGTGGCGCAAGCCGTGGGTGGTGCTGGGCCGGGACACCTTCGCGGGTGACGTCCTGGCGCGCCTCGGCGTGGCGAACGCCTACGCCTCCCACCCCGACCGCTACCCCCGCCCGCCGCTGGCGGAGCTGCGGGAGTGCGGCGCGCGGGTGGTCGTGCTGCCCGACGAGCCGTACGAGTTCACCGCGGCCGACGGGCCGGAGGCGTTCCCCGACCTGGTCCCGGTGTTCGTGTCCGGCCGCCACCTGACCTGGTACGGCCCCGCGCTGGCCGAGGCCAGGACGCCCCTGGAGGCGGCCCTGGCCCCGGTGCTGGACCGCTGAGCCGCTAGGGCCGGAACCGGTCCGTGGCCGCGATGAGCGCCTTGAGGATGCCGGGCTCGTCGAACGCGTGCCCCGCGTCCCCGACCATCACCAGCTCCGAACCGGGCCAGGCCTTGTGCAGCTCCCAGGCGGTGACCGGCGGGGTGGCCATGTCGTAGCGGCCCTGCACGATCACGCCGGGGATGCCGGAGAGCTTGTGCGCGTCCCGGATGAGCTGCCCCTCCTCCAGCCAGGCGTTGTGCGCGAAGTAGTGGTTCTCGATGCGGGCGAACGCGAGCGCGAACCGGGGCTCGGCGAACGAGGCGGTCAGGTCGGCGCGCTCCAGCAGCGTGACCGTGGACCCCTCCCACACGCTCCACGCGATCGCCGGGGCCTCGTGCACGGCGGGGTCGGGGTCGTTCAGCAGCCGCGAGTACGCGCCGATGACGTCCCCGTCCGGGGCCCAGCGCGCGACCTGCTCCCACAGCTCGGGGAACAGCATCCCGGCGCCGCCGCCGTAGTACCAGTCCAGCTCCTTCTCGCGGACCGTGAAGATCCCGCGCAGCACCAGCTCGGTGACCCGCTCGGGGTGGGTCTGCGCGTAGGCGAGCGAGAGCGTGCTCCCCCAGGAGCCCCCGAACACCTGCCACCGCTCGATCCCCAGGTGCTCGCGGAGCTTCTCCATGTCGGAGACGAGGTGCCAGGTCGTGTTGGCGGACAGGTCGGGGTCCTCGCTGGCGTGCGGGGTCGACCGCCCGCACCCGCGCTGGTCGAACAGCACGATCCGGTAGGCGGCGGGGTCGAACAGCCGCCGGTGCGCGGGCGAGCACCCGCCACCCGGCCCACCGTGCAGGAACACGACGGGCTTGCCGTCCGGGTTGCCGCTCACCTCCCAGTGCACGAGGTTCCCGTCGCCGACGTCCAGCAGGCCCTGCTCGTGGGGCTCGATCTCGGGGTACATGCCCCCACTGTGCCCTGTGGGATTGCGCCGGTCAGCCGTTCATCGGGAAAGCGGCGTACCGCCTTCGAGCACGCCTTCCGCGAGGGCGCGGTGGACGAGCCCGGTGAGTTCGAGGTGGACGGCGTCGATCAGGACGTCCCGCCGCCCCGGACGGCACGGCGACCCTGACCACCCTCCCGAGGTGGGTCGGAGCCAACCTGCTGGTCGTGCAGGCGGAGGACCGCGCGGGCAACGTCTCCTCGGTCACCAGCTACCGGTCCAGCGTCACCCCGCCGCAGCCCAGGGCGCCCGAGTTCCCGCTGACCGAGCCGCACCGCTGCGGCTTCAACGAGACCGAGGGCGCCACCACCGCCGACTCGATCACCGGGACGACCACCCCCTGCCCGGCGGCGTGACCCGAGTCCCCGGCCGGACCGACACCAAGCGCTTCCTCAACCTCGACGGCACGGCCGCCAGCACCGCGCCCACGACGGGCCCGCGCGGCGACCAGCCGTTCACGGTCACGGCCCAGGTCCGCCCGTCCGACCTGGCCGCCGGTGGCGCGGTCGTCGTGCTCGGCGACCCGAGCGCCCCGCTGGCGTCCCCTGGCTACCAGGCGTCCACCGGGAAGTGGTTCGCCACCTCTCTGGTCGTGTGCGAGAACCGGAAGGGCGACCTGGACGACGTCCGGGTCTTCTCCGGGGCGGCACGCGTCAGTGAGCTGCGCCCTTCCACAGCTGAGCACCCCGGTGGCCGTCCACCCGCGTCGGGCGGCCACCGGTCGTCACTCGCCGACGAGGTGCCGCAGGTAGGCGTCGGGGTGCTCGAGGTACCGCCGCCAGCTCGTGACCAGTTCCAGCTCAGCCCACCGCGCGCGCCGCAGCCCGTGCTCCCCGACCTCGATGATGTCCGCGCCCGGCGTCGCCGCCAGGATCGGCGAGTGCGTCGCGCAGACCACCTGCGCCCCGGACTCGCCGAGGTCGTGCATCAGCGCGACCAGTTGCAGGCAGGCGGTGAACGACAGCGCCGACTCCGGCTCGTCCATGACGTAGAAGCCGGGA
>NZ_JBQGCX010000672.1:0-3120 GCF_052038725.1 Actinosynnema sp. | reverse complement strand
CTGGCACGCGGGCAACTGGTTCGTGAACTCGCACGCCATCGGCATCGAGCACGAGGGCTACGCGGCGCAGGGCAGCTGGTACACCGAGGCCATGTACCGCAACTCGGCCCGCCTGGTGCGCTACCTGGCCGACCGGTACGACGTCCCGCTCGACCGCGCGCACATCCTCGGCCACGACAACGTCCCCGGCACCACGCCCGGAACCGTCGCCGGGATGCACTGGGACCCCGGTCCCTACTGGGACTGGTCGCACTACTTCGACCTGCTCGGCGCGCCGCTGCCCACGTGGGGCGCCCCGCACTCCGGCACCGTCGTGCCCAACCCGGACTTCGCCGCCAACCGGCCGCGCTTCACCGGGTGCGAGAGCGCGGGCGTCGACTGCCCGTCGCGCGGCTCCACCTCGCTGCTGCTGCACACCGAGCCCTCCGACGACGCCCCGCTCGTCGCGGACGTCGGCCTGCGCCCGGACGGCTCGCCCAGCACCCGCGCGGTCAGCGACATCGGGGCCAGGATCGACGCCGGGCAGCGGTTCGCGGTCGCCGAGCGGCGCGGCGGGTGGACCGCGATCTGGTACCTCGGGCAGAAGTCCTGGTTCCGCACCCCCGCGCCCCGGCCCGGCCGCCCGTCGGGTCCGGCGCTGGTGGTGACGCCCAAACCGGGCCTGGCCCAGGTCCCCGTCTACGGCCGCGCGTACCCCGAACAGGCGGCGTACGCGGGCACCGGCGTGCCGCCGCAGCCGGTGCTGCCGCTCCAGTACGCGATGCCCGCCGGGCAGCGCTACGCGGTCGGCGACGTCGACCCGCCGGTGGACTACTACTTCGCGCAGACCTGGGACGGGCCGCGCGTGGTGGTCAGCGGGCAGGACCGGTACCACCAGGTCTTCCTCGGGCACCGGGTCGCGTACGTGCGGGCCGCCGACGTGGACCTGAGCCTGGTCTGGTGACCTCACCCGCACGGGTGTAGGGGGTGAACCGGTTGCGCCGAACGGTCTAGCTTCGGCAGACCGGAAAGCCCCCTACCCGTGGAGGACGTTGTGGCTCTCTCCAGCAGACTGGCCGCCCCGGCGGCGCTGGCACTGGCGCTGACCGCGCTGGCGCCGCTCGGGGCCGCCCAGGCCGACGCCGGGTGGACGCACCGCCGGGCCGACCTCGTGGGCGCCGACGTGGTGCCCGGACCCGGCGACGAGGACGGCGACGGCAGCGCGAAGCTGCGCCTGCGCGACGACTCCGCCGAGGGCGAGCTGTGCGCGACGGTGAACCTGCGCCGCGTGCTGCCGCCCACCGACGTCCAGCTGCGGCGGGGCGCGGAGGGGCGGAACGGGCCGCTGCTGCTGTCGCTGGAGCCGCCGCGCGGGGAGGCGCTGTTCACCCGCTGCTTCACCCTGGACGTCGAGCTGGTGCGCGAGATCGAGGACTTCCCGGAGCGCTTCCACGTCACCGTCCACGACGAGGACTTCCCCGACGGCGCGCTGCGCGGCCAACTGCGCTCCGGCGTCTGACCTCGGTGCGGTAATCCATTCAGTCGCAATGGATGTACACCTGAAGGTGTCACCACGTAGCCCTCCGCTGCTTGCTACGGTCCGAATTGCCGGCGCCACCAGCGGTGCCGTCCTCGCTAGCGGCGGCGGCCCCGGCCGTCGCCCTCCGGTTGGGGGTGCGGTGGTACCGAGGAGCAGGTTCGCGGTCGTCGGTGTTCTCCTGCTGCTGCTGGGGTTGGGCGCCGCGCCCGCCGCCTCGGCGGCGTCCGGGTTCGCGGCCCAGGCCAGGGCGTCCGGGCTGAGCGCGCAGCAGAGCACCCGCTTGCAGGACGAGGTGGACGGCTACCTGGCCCGGTGGGGCGGCAGACAGGTGGCGCCGAACCGGGTCGAGCGCGACGGGGCGGTGCTGACCGTCGTGGTGCCCGGCGAGGAGCGCTCGCGGTCGCTGGCGGGGCAGGTCGACCACTGCCGCAACGGGTGGGTCGACTTCGGCTGGTTCTGCGCCTACGAGCGCGAGGACGGCCAGGGCTCCAGCCTCGCCCTGTACTCCTGCGCGTGGCAGCACGTCCCGTGGTTGAGCGTCGGCTCCTGGCAGGACAACCAGACCCCCGGCACCCGCTCGACCATGTACTTCGTCGGCGGCTCCAGCTGGCACATGCCCGCCGCGCCCTCGTGGCAGCGGTACGGGGTGGTGTGGGGGATCGTCACCGGCGTGCGGAACTGCTGAGCGGAAATCTTTCGGCCCGAGGTGTCGTGCCCGGCGGTGCGGCGGCGACCTCGTGGTGGACTGCCGCACGGGTGGTCCGCCACGAGGAGGCCGAACGGTGAAGTACCTCATCATGATGCAGATCGACTCGGCGGTGCTGGAGCAGCTCACCGAGGAGCAGCAGCGGGAGATCCAGGAGGGGCACGCCGCGTTCATGGCCGAGACCAAGGCCAGCGGCGAGTTCGTCGGCACCCAGGCGCTGGCCGACCGGAGCCGGTCCAAGGTGATCCGCGCGGGCGTCGACGGGCCCGAGGTGACGGACGGCCCGTTCGCCGAGAGCAAGGAGTTCCTGGGCGGCTACTACCTGGTCGACGTCGAGGACGAGGCCAGGGCCGTCGAGCTGGCCAAGCGCATCCCGGACGCGCGCGTCCCCGGCCTGGCCCTCGAACTGCGCCCGGTGATGTTCTCCGACTTCGGGGACGCGTGAGCGCCGGAACCCCGGTGGCCGAGGGCCTGTGGCGCGACCTCGCGCCGCGGGCCCTCGCGGCCCTGCTGCGCGCGCACGGCCGCGCCGGGTTCGACCTGTGCGAGGACGCCGTCCAGGAGGCGCTGCTCCAGGCGCACCGCCAGTGGCCCGAGCGCTTCCCCGACGACCCGCTGGCCTGGCTCGTCGCGGTGACCCGCCGCCGGTACGCCGACCTCGCGCGCGGGGACGCCAGGCGGCGCTCGCGCGAGGCGCGCGCGGCCCTGCTCGCCCCGGAGCCGCCGCGGGCCGGGCAGGACGACGACTCGCTGCTGGTGCTCCTGATGTGCTGCCACCCCGGCCTGCCCCGCTCGGGCCAGGTCGCGCTGACCCTCAGGGCGGTGGCCGGGCTGAGCACCGCGCGGATCGCGAACGTCTACCAGCTGCCCGAGCCGACCATCGCCCAGCGGATCA
>NZ_JBQGCX010000671.1:0-2982 GCF_052038725.1 Actinosynnema sp. | reverse complement strand
TCAGGCAAGCACGCTCGTCAAGACGCCGTTTGACACCCCGGTCTGCCGCAGAGTGCGGCGGCATCTTGACGAGCGTGCTCGGGCTTCGCCAGGCCAAACGGGAAAGAGGGACGCGGGTGGGTGTGCTGCGGGCTCGCTGCGCTCGCCCCGCAGCCCGCGAAGCGGTCAGCTTGTGGGTGCGGTGGCTACTTGGTGCGGTTTTCGGCTGCGCGTTCGCCCAGGGCGGTCAGCACCGCGTCGTCGTAGTTGGTGCGTTGGAACGGCACGAGGTTGGTGATGCCGTTGTCCTCGGTGACCACCACCTCCGTGTCCAGGGAGCCCAGCAGGGCTTCGGCCAGGGAGGCGTTCACGCCGGAGAGCACCGCCAGGGCCTGGCCGCTCAGCCAGTCCGACCTCGGCAGGTGCACCGGCAGCGGGAGGACGAGGGTCGAGCGGCCCTGCAGGGTGGCGATCCTGCGGAGCATCTGGGTGTACTCCAGGACTTCCGGGCCGCCGATCTCGTAGGTCTTGCCCGCCGTCTCGGGGGTTTCCACCGCGCCCACCAGGTAGCGGACCGCGTCTGCCACGGCGATGGGTTGGCAGCGGGTCCTGGCTTCCGGTGGGGCGAGGATCAGGGGGGTGTGCTCCACCAGGGACAGGAGCATCTTCCAGGACGCGCCGCCGTGGCCGATCACCACGGCGGCGCGCCGCACAGTCCCCGGGACGCCCGCGCAGGTCAGCATCGACTCGACCTCGCGCCTGCTCCTCAGGTGCTCGGACAGGGCGCCGTTGCCCAGGCCGCCCAGGTAGACGATCCTTCGCACGCCCGCCTCCGCGCACGCCCTGGCGAAGGACCTCGCCGCTCGGGCGTCCGCCTCCCGGTAGTCGCGGTCGGACAGGCCGTGCACGAGGTAGCAGGCCACCTCGCAGTCGCGGGCCGCTTCGATGAGGCCGCGCTCGTCGGTCACGTCCCCCGGAACGGGGACGCCCGCGCCCCGGTACTCGTCGGGGCGTCTCGTCATCGCGCGCACCTCGTGGCCCGCGCTCTCCAGTGCGGCGCACAGCCGCCCGCCGACGAAACCGGATGCCCCGGTCACCAAGACCCGCATGGCGCAAGCCTCGGGCACGGTGGGGCGCTGCGCACGGCGGGGCGATCAGGCGGTGGCCGCCCCGCGGGTCGTGCTCAAGCGGTGAGAGCTGGTCACACGGCCTGGCGGGCCGCGGTCAAGCCGCTCCGGTCCAGCGTGAAGGGCACGCAGGGGTGCTCCACGGGCGCGGTCTCGCACAGGGCGTCGAGCGCGCGCTCGACCCAGTCGTCCACGGCGGGGCAGTGCTGGCCCGTCGCGCCGGTCAGCTGCACCGCCACGGCGCAGCGCCGGGGACCCATGCGCAGCACGCGCACCGATCCGCTGTAGGTCGGGGTGGCCTCGCTGCCCCACTCGACCTTCAGGTTCTCCCAGTCGACCTCCAGGCGGCGCTCCACCGCGCCACCGGGCAGCCACAGGCGCACCGCGTGCGCGTCGTAGCGCTCCACCTCGACGCCCGAGGGCAGCCAGGTGGAGAGGTTCTCCAGGTCGGTCAGCATCTCGAACACCGTGTCGGCGTCGGCGGGAAGAGATCGGGTCCTCGTCAAGGGCGATCCAGGTGGTCTAGGCGACGTTTGCGACTCCCATACTGGGGGGAACAAACACCGATTGACCTAACGAATGGCTGACGATCGACCGTTCGTGTGTGCCAGGGGTCACAACGGGTGGGTAGAGGTGAGGAAGACTCTCACTCTGGGTGGCCTGGGGTGTGTCACTGGTCGGGGTCCAGGCGGTAGCCGGCGCCGCGCACGGTGAGGACGAGGGCGGGGTCGTCGGGGTTCTGCTCGACCTTGCGGCGCAGCCTGCGGATGTGCACGTCCAGGAGGCGGGTGTCGCCGAAGTAGTCGTAGCCCCAGACGCGCTGCAGGAGCTGCTCCCTGGTGACGACGCGCCCGGCCGCCGAGGCGAGCTCGACCAGGAGGCGGAACTCGGTCCTGGTCAGGTGGACCTCGTCGCCCGCGCGCAGGACCACGCCCTCGCCTGCGCGCACCTCCAGGTCGCCGAAGCGGAGGGCCTCCTCGCCGCCACCGCCCCGGCGGCGCAGGAGCGCGCGGATGCGGGCGGCCAGCTCGCCCGCCACCAGGGGCTTGGTCACGTAGTCGTCGGCGCCCGCCTCGAGCCCGGCGATGACGTCGGCGGTGTCGGCGCGGGCCGTGACGATGATGATCGGGAGGTCGCCGCGCGCCCGCAGGACGCGGCACACCTCCAGGCCGTCGACGCCGGGCAGCGACAGGTCCAGCAGGACCACGTCGAACACGCGGCGGTCCAGCAGGCGCAGGGCCTCCTCGCCGGACACGGCGTCGGTGACGCCGAACCCCTCGTCGCCCAGCGCCAGACCCAGCGCCTGCCTGATGTGCTCGTCGTCCTCCACGAGCAGTACCGAGAACTCCACCCGCCAAGCTTCCCCCACCCGGCTCAGGACGAAGGTCCCGCCCACCGCCCTGCCAAGGACCGCAGACCTCCGGGGCGGTGGTTCGTAGCGTCGGGGGCGACGGAGGGAGCGGTGCCGTGAGCGGACCGGTCGTGGTGGGTGTGGACGGAACGCAGGCCGCTCTCGAGGCGGTGCGGTGGGCGGACCTGGAGGCGATCCGGCACCGGGTGCCGTTGCGCCTGGTGCACGGCTGCGAGGTGGGGGCGAAGGCGCGGGAACCGGTCGCGGCCGGGGCGGCCAAGGCCGAGCGGGGGTGGCGGTGGTTGGCGGAGGCCGCCGCCAGGACCGGGGCCACGGCCGAGCTGGTGCCCGCCGACGCGGTGGAGTCGCTGGTGGCGCACTCGCGGCGGGCCCGGATGGTGGTGCTCGGGTCGCGCGGGGCCGGGTTGGAGCCCGCGGCCTCGGTGGCGCTGGCCGTCACCGAGCGGGCGTCCTGCCCGGTGGTGGTCGTCCGCGCGCCGGAGCCCGACACCGGGCGGGTGGTGG
>NZ_JBQGCX010000670.1:0-2282 GCF_052038725.1 Actinosynnema sp. | reverse complement strand
CGGCCGCGAGCGCCCGCACGGCGGTGATCGTGCGCTCCGGGGCGACGTCCCGGCTGGCCTCGCTGACCCACGCCGCGGTGCTGCTGCTGATCGTGTTCGTGGCGGCCCCGCTGGTGTCGCAGGTGCCGCGCGCGGTGCTCGCGGGCGTGCTGCTGGCCACGGCGGTGCGCATGGTGGAGGTCGGGGCGGTGCGGGCGATGGCGCGGGCCAGCCGCCCGGACGCCGTGGTGCTCGCCCTGACGGCGGTGGCGACGCTGGCGCTGGACCTGGTCACGGCGGTGATCGTGGGCCTGCTGCTGGCCGGGGTGTTCGCGCTGCGCGCGGTGTCCCGCAGCGCCCGGCTCAGCGAGGTGCCGCTGGAGCCCGGCGACCACGGCGAGGAGGAGCGGGCGCTGCTGGCGCAGCACATCGTGGCCTACCGGCTGGACGGCCCGCTGCTGTTCCACGCCGCGCACCGGTTCCTGCTGGAGCTGAGCGAGGTGTCGCCGATGGCGGTGGTGGTGTTGCGGATGTCGCACCTGTCCGGCGTCGACACGACCGGCGTCGCGGTGCTGCGGGACGCGGTGCGCAGGCTGGAGGGGCGCGGGGTGACCGTGCTGGTGTCCGGGGTGCGGGAGGAGCACCGGCGGGCGCTGGACGCGGTGGGGGCGCCGGTGTTCGACAGCACGCCCGAGGCGATCGAGCACGCGCGGGCGCTGCTGGGCGAGCGGGGCCTGCTGCCGACCTGAGCGCCGGGACCACGCCCCGCGACGCCGGTCTCACCGGTCGGCCTCGCGGGGCTTCCGGCCGTCCGGCGGGGTTCCCGGCCCGTCCTGCGCCAGGCCCTGCTCCACCATCAGCTCGCGCAACCGCCGCAGCGCGGCCAGCTGCGCCGGGTGGTACATCCCCAGGACCACCTCGGCGATCGCGCTCTGCGCCAGCTCGGGGTCCAGCGGTGAGCCCGCCGTGGGGTTCTTGGTCCACGGGTGGTCCTCCTGGGTCCTGCGGGCCACCGGGACGAGCCGCCTGGCGATCTCCTCCACCGCCGCCTCGTCCGCGTCGCGGGGCAGGGCGTCGAAGTCGACCTCCGCCGGGTCCGGGGTCTTGTCCAGCGCGCCGAAGCCGTCGGTCGCCTCCTGGTCGAACAGCGCGGCCAGGACGGTGAGCAGGGAGCGCTTCGACTCGGTCAGCTGGTGGGAGAACGGGGCCAGCGCGGGCGGGACGTGCGCGGGCGCGCGGTGGCGCAGCGCCAGCGCCAGCTCGGCCCGGACGCGGTTGATCCGCTCGACGGACGCCGCCAGCTCCGCGTCCAGCGCGCGGATCGCCTCCTCGGACTCCTCGTCCGCCTTCCCCACCACCGCGATGTGCGCCAGCGGGACGCCGAGGTCGCTCAGGCGCTTGATCTGGAGCAGCCGGACCAGGTGGGGGATCTTGTACTGCTTGTAGCCGTTGGCCGCCCGCTCGGGCAGGTCGAGCAGCCCGGTCGAGTGGTAGTGGCGCACGGCCTTCACCGTGGTCCCGGCCAGTTCCGCGAGCTGCCGGGTGCTCCACGTCATCCGCTTGCCCTCCGTCACCGCTCCAGTGGACACCGTGCCCCAGGGGCAGGGTCAAGGGGTTGACCGTGCCCCGACGGCAGGGTTTCCACTGGGTGGCGGACGGAATCCACGAGGGGAGGCCGAAGGTGTTCGCGGAGATGCGGCGGCGGAGCGCGCTGAAGCGGGTCAGGCCGGGGCACGGGCGGGCGCTCGAGCCCTTCCGCCGGTGGCAGACCCTGTCCCGGTCGCTGCTGTCCCTGGAGCTCGGGGACGGCGCGGTGTGGACGGTGGAGGTGCTGCACTGGAAGCAGCTCACCACCGAGGACGGGCGGCCGGTCGCGCACCTGTACCGGAACGGCGTGCACCACGCCGAGTCCCCGGTGCCCGCGGTGTTCCCCGTGCCCGGCGGGGTGGTCGAGGTGCAGGCGTCGGCGTTCGGGTTGAAGCGGTGCCACTACCTGCCGGACGGGGGCGGGGAGCGGCAGCTCGTGCCCGACCCGGACTCGGGCGAGGGGCGGCGGGCCCGGTTCGGGCGCGAGCACCCGGTGGCCAGCCGGTGGATCGGGGTCGGCGTGGTGGCGCTGCTGGTCGTGCCGGTGCTGCTGGTGGTGCCGCAACTGCTGGAGGCGCTGACGCGGGTGCCGCCGGTCGCGGAGCGGTTCGGGGTGTTCACCTCGCCGGTGGCGCTGCCGTGGTGGGGGAACACCGCGCTCGGGCTGGTGACGGCGGCGGCGAGCACGGAGCGGGCGCTGCGGTTGCGGCACCACT
>NZ_JBQGCX010000669.1:0-2935 GCF_052038725.1 Actinosynnema sp. | reverse complement strand
CTTCTCCTCGATGTCGTCGATGAGCTCCAGGGGGCTGAGGCCCCTGGTCGGGGCGAACGAGAGCACGTCGCCGCCCAGCAGCTCGACCAGTCCGGGCAGGCAGCGGGGGTCGTCCTGCCTGGCCAGCGCCCACAGGGCGGCGTCCCGCAGGCTTCCCCGCTCCCGCCCGGCCAGTTCGGCGAGCCGGTCGGCGTGCTCCCGCGCCTCCGGGCCCAGGTGCGCCGCCACCACGGTCGCCCAACGGCGCACCCTGGACGCGCTGTCGTCCAGGAGGCGGCCGACCAGCGGGACCGGCGCCGGATCGCGCCACCGGCCCAGGGCGCGCATCGCGCAGCCCAGCGCGGCCAACCGGTGCTCGACACCACCGCGCGCCACGACACCGGCGGCGAACTCGGCGACCGCGCCGGGGTCGTCCGCGAGCAGCTCCCCCGAATCCCGCACCACCTGGCCGATCGGCGTCGCCCGCGACTCCCAGTCCAGCCAACCGGATCCCGACCAGGTCGCCTCGTCCAGCGCATCCTCGACCAGCGCCTCGACCCCCTGATCGGCGTGCGCGCCCAGCGCCCGGAGCAGGTCGTGCCGCACTCCCCGGTCCGCCTCGACCTCCAGGCGGGCGCGCAACGCCCGTTCGGGGGCCCGGACGGCGCACGCCACCAGCCGCGTCGCCTGGCGGCGCACGAGCGGGTCGCCGTCGGACAGCAGCGCCGTCAGCCCCGCTTCCCACCCGGTCGGGACCGGTGTCGACCACGTCCGGTCGGGGTCGGTCAGCCGGGCGAGCAGCCGGGTGATCCGGGGGCGGTGGTGCGTCCCGGTGTCCGAGACCAGGGCCAGCAGGACGGGCAGCAGGTCCGCGGTGGCCTCGTGCGGCTCCCAGCCCGGTGTGGTCTCAAGCCCGGCGATCCCGCGCGCGGCCTCACCCGGCTCCGCGCTCGCCGCCAGCGCCGCCCACTCGGCGGGCGACACCGCCGGGTCCGCCTCCCCCGCCGGTCGTCCCGCCCACCTCACCGCAGCAGTTGGGCGGCCGACGCCCGCAGCGCCTCGTCCTCGGCGATCCGCTCGCGCTCGCCGACGTCCGCCACCCGCCGCCGCGACCCGGCCACGGCGCGCGCCACCGCCAGGACCTCCTCGGTGCGCACGCCCATCTCGGCCAGGTGGTGCAGCGCCGCCCCGCGCGGCCGGGTGTAGTCACCGGTCGCCAGCGGGGTCGCGGCCTCCACCAGCAGGGGGACCACGTCGGCGCGCTCGCCGGTGATCCGCCACAGCGCGTACCCGGCCTCCACCCGCCGCCAGCCCGTCTCGTCGGGGGTCGCCAGCCGCCG
This sequence comes from Actinosynnema sp., assembly GCF_052038725.1. Taxonomy (NCBI): domain Bacteria; kingdom Bacillati; phylum Actinomycetota; class Actinomycetes; order Pseudonocardiales; family Pseudonocardiaceae; genus Actinosynnema; species Actinosynnema sp. The sequence goes on along the minus strand of NZ_JBQGCX010000669.1, from coordinate 1,616 downwards.
CAAAGTCTCCTCGGCCTCCGCCGCCGCCGGGCCGAGCGCGCCCAGCACGCCGATCGTGACACCGGAGCGGCGCGCCTCGCCCGCCAGCGCGGGCACGTCCGACTCGCCGTAGCCCTCGGCCGCCTTGAGCGCCGCCGTCGCGTACCGGCCGTAGTACCGGTGCCCCACCAGGGTCTCCAGCACCGGTCGCGCCGCGCGCGAGAGCGGCCCCCAGGCCGCCAGCACCCGGCACAGCGCGGCCACCAGCAGCCGGTGCTGCCCAGGACGCGCCAACCGGGCCGCGATCGGGCCCACCAGGACGTCGGCGTGCGCCCGCAGCGGGGTCAGCACCTCCTCGGCGGTCGGCTCGCGCAGCCACGGGCCGCAGGCGGTCACCGGGGAGGACGCGGTCGGCCGGTGGGTGTTCAGGTCGAACGGGGTCCGGTCGCCCTCCAGCAGGTCGACCAGCGCGGGCGCGCCGCGCGGGTCGTGCTGGGCGGCCAGCGCCCACAGGGCCATGTCGCCGGTGGTGTGCGCGGTCGACTCGCCGCGCTCCTCGTGCGGGTCCTCCAGCAGCTCCACCAGGCGGTCGGCGTGCGGGCGGCCCGCCGCGCCCAGGCAGGCCAGCACCGCCGCGGCCCGGTAGCGCACGGCGGGACGCCCGTCGTGCAGCAGCTCGCCCAGCAGGGGGACCAGGTCCACGTCCCGCCAGGCGTAGAGCAGGCGCAGCGCCACGCCTAACACCGCCGCCCGGCGCGGCCCGGAGCCGTCGCGGGCGACCCGCGTGACGTAGCCGGTCAGCGCGTCGGGGTCGGCGGCCAGCAGGTCGCCGGTGGTGATGACCAGCTCGGTCGGGCCGCCGCCCAGCCGCACGTCCTCCAGCCACGCGGAGTCCACCCACAGCGCGCTGTCCACCTCGCCGACCGCGCGGGCCAGCGCGTCCACGTGCGCGAGCGGCGCGGCCGGGTCGGTGGCGGCCAGCGCGTGCACCGCGGCCAGGACCACCTGCGGGTCGTCGTCGGCGAGCAGCCCGGCCAGGTCGAACGCGGGGTCCGCGCGGCCCAGCGAGCGCACCAGGTCGCACCGCACGCGCCGGTCGGGCTCCACGTCCCAGCGCTCGCGCAGCGCCGCCACCGCCTCGGGCCGCCCGAGGCAGGACAGCAGCCTGCCGCCCTGGCGGCGCACCAGCGGATCGGGGTCGGCCAGCAGCGCGGGCAGCCGGGGCCACACCCCGTCCACCGCCGCGCTCCACGCCGCGGCGGGCTGCCCGCGCTCGGCGATCCGGCGGATCAGCCGCACGACCTGCTCGCGCGCGTGCACCGCCCCGCCCTCGGCCAGGGCCACCAGGAACGGCAGCGCGACCGGCGCGGCCGACAGGACCCGGCCGCGCGCGGGGCGCAGCAGGTCACCGAGGTCGACGATCGCGCCGAGGGCGTGCAGCGGGTCCTCCCGCGCGCACTCCTCCAGCAGGTCCGGCACGGTCCCGGCGGGCCCGTGGCCGCCTTCCAGCGACGCCCAGTCGATCTTTCGCGCAGCCGTCCAGTCGATCTTTCGCACACCCGGCACACTAGGGCCGTCGGGCGCACGCCGTGGGGGTTTTCCGGCCTGGCCCGGCAAAGAACCGGTTCAGGTCGGCG
>NZ_JBQGCX010000668.1:0-3065 GCF_052038725.1 Actinosynnema sp. | reverse complement strand
GGTGTACATGATCAGCGCGGTCGCGTCCTCGGGCACGTCCGGCGGGTCGAGCGGCTCGTGCGAGGTGAGGAAGTCCTCGTACGCCACGAAGTTCTCCGGCGCGTCCTCGGGCAGCGCGCCGCCGACCACGACGACCGCGCCCACCCGCGAGGCGGCCGGGACGGCGCTCAGCAGGGGTAACAGGCGCGCGTCCACCACGACGGCGGACGGGGTGCAGTCGGCCAGGATGTAGTCCAGCTCGGGCGGGGCCAGCCGGAAGCTCAGCGGGACGGCCATGGCGCCCAGGCTGTTCGCGCCGAAGACGGTCTCCACGAACCACGGGTGGTTCAGGGTCAGCGTGGCCACCCGGTCGCCCGCCGCGACGCCGCGCCCGGCGAGCGCGGCGGCCAGGCGCAGCGAGCGGTCCGACAGCTGCGACCAGGTGGTGGTCTGCCCGAGGTAGCGCAGCGCGGGCTTGTCCGGGCGGGTGGCCGCGTGGGTGGCGGTGTGCGCCATCCAGTGGTGGCGGAAGGACCAGGGGGGAACCGCGGGGGTCGGCATTGACCACTCCTCGTTGACCGGGGCGGCGAGCGGTTGCGGCGTCATTATGCCGACCCGCGTGGCTGGTTGAGAAGGGGTAAGTTAACCGGAATTCACGCCTTGGGCGGCGTGGTCGGGCGCGGCGGCCGATCCGCGCGGGGCCGTTGGCCTTGGCTTGCTCCGCTTCGTGGTTGACTGGCGCGCATGGCCCTGTTCCCGCGCGTGCGCGCACGGGTGCCGCGGTGACCGCCGAGTCGACCGCGGCCGTCCGACCGCGCAACCGCAAGCAGCTGATCGTCGAGGCCGCGGGCCGGGCGTTCACCGAGCGCGGGTACCACGCGGCGTCGATGGAGGAGATCGACGCAGGCGTCGGCATCACCGCCGCCGCGCTGTACCGGCACTTCCCGAACAATTACGCCCTGTTCGCCGAGTGCGCGCACGTGATGGTGGACCGGCTCGTCGCGGCCCTGGACGAGGTCCCGCCCGGCGCGCCGCTGTCCGACCTGCTCGCGGCCGGGACGCGGGTCACCGTGGCGCACCGGGCGTCCGGCGGGCTGTACCGGTGGGAGGCGCGGTACCTGGGCCGGGAGGACCGGCAGGCGCTCAGGACGAAGTTCGGGCACGTGGTCGAGCGGGTCACCGGCGCGGTGCGGCGCGAGCACCCGCTGCCTCGGGAGCAGCTGCGGGCCGCCGCCGCGCTGGGCGCGATCGGGTCGATCACCATGCACCGCACGTCGATCGCGCCCCGCAGGGCCGCGGAGCTGCTGCAGGCGGCGGCGTCCCGCGTCGTGGCGACCGACCCGGCGGTGGGCGGCGGGCGCCGGGTGCGGCTGCCGACGCAGCCCGAGCCGAGGACCCGGCGCGCGGAGATCCTCGCCGCCGCCGTGCCGCTGTTCGAGCGCGACGGGTTCGCGAACGTCACCAACGGCCGCATCGCCGAGGCGGTCGGCGTGGTGCCGTCGGCGATCTACCGCTACTTCCCCGGCAAGGCCGACATCCTGGCCGCGGCGTGCCTGCAGGACGCGGAGCTGTTCGCGCAGGCCGTGGCGCAGAACCTGCGCGGCGTCACCGAGCCGCGCGAGGCGGTGGCGGCGCTGGCGGCGACGTACGTGGGGTACAACTTCGAGCGGACCGCGCTGACCAGCGTGGCGAGCGCCGAGATCGTCGGGTTGCCGGTGGAGCTGCGGCGACCGCTGGTGGTGGCGCAGCGGGAGCACATCGCGCTGTGGGAGCAGCAACTGCGGGCGGTGCGGCCGGAGCTGGACTCGCGGCAGGCGAGGGTGCTGGTGCACGCCGGGTTCGGCGTGGTGGTGGAGGCCGGGCGGCGGCTGCGGTGGCGGGACGTGCCGGAGAACCGCGACGTGGTGGCGGCGCTGCTGGTGGGGGCGCTGGGGGTGTAGCGCCGGGGTGCGCCGGGACGTCCTCGGCTGTCCCCGACCCGGCTGCCCGTCGGGCCGGGGGACGCTCCGCCCCTGGGCACTGCGCCGTTCGCCGAGGTCGCAGTCGTACGACCGACCCCTGGCCCGGCCTCGCCGCCCGCGGCTACCCTGCGAGTGCCGCCGCGCCGCTGCTCGCCGTCAGGGGGAGGACTTCATGCTGGTGCGTTTCCTGGCACGTGCCGCAGGTGCGGTGGTTCTGGTGGCGGGGTTGTCGACCTCGGTCCTCGCCGGGTCCGCCAGCGCGTGCAGCTGCTTCCCCGGTGACACCGAGGCGGCGCGCTACGCGCGGGCCGACAACGTCTTCACCGCCGTCGTGCTCGACCGGGTCCTGGACCCCGGTGGTTCCAGCTCGGTCTACGACGACAAGTACCGCTTCACCCTCCAGGTCGGGGTCGAGTACAAGGGTTCGGTCCCACCAGCCCCGGTCACGGTCGAGAGCACCGTCCACGGGTCGCTGTGCGGGACGGACCTGCGGGTCGGGGTCGACTACCTGCTGTTCGCCACCTCCTACGACGGGGTGCTCTCCACCGGCTCGTGCAGCGGCAACCGGGGTGCGGCCGATGGCCCTCCGGACCCCGGCTCGAACACCGCGTCGCCCTGCGGGACCGCGCTCTGACCGTCCACTGAGGACTCCGGCGCGCCGTTGTGGGACTCGTTGGTCACGGTGGCGCTCGACCCGCTGGTGCTGGGCTCTCCGCTCCACCTGGGGCACCGACTGCCCGCTGCCGAGCGCCCAGCCCGCCGACCAGCCGCTGTGGTCTTGGTGGCCCAGCCCGTGATCGTGACGCCGGGTCTCGGCGTGGTCTGGCCCGCGATGGTCAGGTTGCTCGCGCCGATCCCGAGCCGGCCCTGGCGTCCGGCGGGGGAGGGCTTGGTGGTGCCCGCGACGTCGAACACGATGGTCCGCCCGGAGCTGGGCGCGGTGCTGATGCCGTGCCGCAGCGAACCGGGCTGCGGGCCCGCGGCGTTGTCGGTGAGGTTGGTGACGTCGTGGACGTCCCCCCCCCCCCCGCCGCCGGCGGGCCTGGCGGGTCCCGCCCCCCCCGGGACAGCGGGCCCCCCCCCGGCGCCCCCCCGCGGGCTGGTGGCGACCAGCCCGGCGAGGGC
>NZ_JBQGCX010000667.1:0-3125 GCF_052038725.1 Actinosynnema sp. | reverse complement strand
GCACCGGTGCGTGCGGCTGTCGGTGACCACGCGGCTCGGGTACGCGCGCAACCGGGCGGCGCTGGCCGGGTCGGCGGTGGAGCAGGCCAGGGCGGCGCTGCCGGGGCGCAGCGGGCGGCACCTGGAGGTGCTGGAGCGCAGGCTGTACGAGGCCGAGGTGGTGCGGGACGCGGCGGTGGGCGAGCGGGACCGGCTCACCGGGGTGCTGGAGGGCGGGTTGGCCAGGGTGGCCGAGCACGCGCCCTACCGGTACCGGTACCACCTGGACGACCTGAACAGGTGGGTCGGGGCGCTGGTGGACCCGGAGTCGCCGCTGGAGGAGCTGCTGGAGCACCTGCACCCGCTGGCGGTGCGGCAGGCGCGGGACTGGCGGGGGCGGTTGACCTCGCCGCAGCGGTGCGCGAAGTGGCTGCTGCGGCAGCAGCACCGGATGACGACGGTGCTGGACGCGGTGTACGCGACCCGGAACCTGACGCTGCACGCCGGGGTGTTCCACGGGGCGGCGGACACGGTGCACGGGGTGGGGGCGGTGCTGGTGACGGACCTGGTGCTGGAGGTGCTGGGGAACTGGTACAACACGGCGGCCCCGGCGAGCGGGGAGGGCGGGGACGCCGGGGACGCCGGGGAGGGCGGGGAGGCCGAGGGCGCGGCTGCGGACCTGGGCGCGGTGGCGCCCGCCGGGGTGATCGCGGCGCTGGCCCGGCGGCAGGGCCGGGTGCTGGCCGGGCTGTCGGCGGGGCAGGACCCGAGCGGACTGGACTTCGAGCGGCTCACCGGGCCCCACGTCGCCCCGTGGGAGGGCTGAGCGCTCGGGCGCCGCCGCACCTCCGCTGAGCGGGAGCCGCAGGTCACCGATGTGCCACCGCTGAGCGGAAGCCCAGGGTCACCGGTGCGCCACCGCTGAGCGGAAGCCCGCACACGTCCCGAAACCCCTGGGAAGAAGGTCACGGGAAGGCCCTCCGAGGGTTCCCGCGACCACGCCGGGAGAGCACCCTCTCACCCCCCGTGACCAGCGGTTGAGCGCCTTGGCCGGGCAAGTGCGGACCACTGGTCCCGGCCCGCGCGGGCCCTCCGGCCCTGTGTCCGCCGACCCGCAGGCGGAACGATTCAGGTGGGCACGGAGCTAAGGGGTGCATGATCATGACGGCGGTCTCCGCAGGACTCGGACTCGACGCCTGGAGCGGCTTCAAGGGCGGCGCTTGGCGCGACTCGATCGACGTCCGCGGGTTCATCCAGGACAACTACGCGCCGCACCTGGGCGACTCGGCCTTCCTGAGCGGGCCGACCGAGCGCACCACCGGGCTGTGGCGGGACCTGTCCGGCCTGTTCGCCGAGGAGCGCAGGCGCGGGATCCTGGACGTGGACCGGCACACGCCGTCCACCATCACCTCGCACCGGCCCGGCTACCTGGACAAGGCGCAGGAGCTGATCGTCGGGTTGCAGACGGACGCGCCGCTCAAGCGGGCGATCATGCCCAACGGCGGGCTGCGGATGGTGGAGAACAGCCTGGCCGCGTACGGCTACGAGCTGCCCGCGTCGGTGCGCGAGGTGTTCACCAAGTACCGCAAGACCCACAACGACGGCGTGTTCGACGCGTACACCCCGGCGGTCATGCGCGCGCGCCGCGCGGGCGTGATCACGGGCCTGCCGGACGCCTACGGGCGCGGCCGGATCATCGGCGACTACCGGCGGGTCGCGCTGTACGGCGTGGACCGGCTGGTGCAGGTCAAGAAGGACGAGCGGGCCGCGCTCAACGAGGTGCCGTCCAGCGAGGACGTGATCCGCGAGCGCGAGGAGATCGCCGAGCAGATCCGGGCGCTGGGCGAGCTGAAGGAGATGGCCGCCTCGTACGGCGGCGACGTCTCCCGGCCCGCGGCGACGGCGCGCGAGGCCGTGCAGTGGGTGTACTTCGGCTACCTGGCGGCGGTGAAGGAGCAGAACGGCGCGGCCATGTCGCTCGGCCGGGTCTCGACGTTCCTCGACGTGTACTTCGAGCGGGACCTCGCGTCGGGCGCGCTGACCGAGGAGGGCGCGCAGGAGCTCGTCGACGACCTGGTGATCAAGCTGCGGATCGTGCGCTTCCTGCGCACCCCCGCCTACGACCAGCTGTTCTCGGGCGACCCGACGTGGGTGACCGAGTCGATCGGCGGCATGGGCGAGGACGGGCGCCCGCTGGTGACCAAGTCCAGCTTCCGGTTCCTGCAGACCCTGTACAACCTCGGGCCCGCGCCGGAGCCGAACCTGACGGTGCTGTGGTCGCCCGCGCTGCCCGAGGGGTTCAAGCGGTACTGCGCGCGGGTGTCGGTGGACACCAGCTCGATCCAGTACGAGAACGACGAGCTGATCCGGCCGCAGTTCGGCGACGACGCGGCGATCGCCTGCTGCGTGTCCCCGATGCGGGTGGGCAAGCAGATGCAGCTGTTCGGCGCGCGGGCCAACCTGGCGAAGGCGCTGCTGTACGCGATCAACGGCGGCCGGGACGAGGTGACCGGCGAGCAGATCGGGCCGGAGTTCCCGGCGATCACCGGCGACGTGCTGGAGATCGGCGAGGTGCGGGCCGCGTTCGACAGGATGTCGGACTGGCTGGCCCGGACCTACGTGGACGCGCTGAACGTCATCCACCACATGCACGACAAGTACGCGTACGAGCGCATCGAGATGGCGCTGCACGACAGCCCGGTGCAGCGGATGCTCGGCTGCGGCATCGCGGGGCTGTCGGTGGCCGCGGACAGCCTGTCGGCGATCGAGCACGCGGTGGTCCGGGTGGTGCGGGACGAGACGGGGCTGGCGGTCGACTACGAGGTCGAGGGCGACTTCCCCAGGTACGGCAACAACGACGACCGGGCGGACTCGATCGCGGCCGGGCTGGTGCGGGACTTCATGGAGAAGGTGCGCAGGTACCCGGCGCACCGGGGGGCGCTGCACACCCAGTCGGTGCTGACGATCACCTCGAACGTGGTGTACGGCAGGCACACCGGGAACACGCCGGACGGTCGGCGGGCCGGGGAGCCGTTCGCGCCCCGCGCGAACCCCAAGAACGGCAGGGCCCACCGCGGGCTGGTCGCGGCGGCGCGGTCGGTGTCGCAGCTGCCCAACGCGGACGCGCGCGGCGGGATCTCGCTGAC
>NZ_JBQGCX010000666.1:0-2829 GCF_052038725.1 Actinosynnema sp. | reverse complement strand
ACGAAGGGCGGCATCGGCATGCCCAGGGGGGCGAGGGCCCGGTCCGCCACCTCGAACGGCGTGCCCTCGTCGACCGCCCGGATCGCCGCGCCGAGCGCGCGGGTGAGCAGCCGGTTGAAGACGAAGGCCGGCGCGTCCTTGACCAGCACCGACGACTTCTTCAGCTGCTTGCCCACCGCGAACGCCGTCGCGAGGGTCGCGTCGGCGGTGCGCTCGGCCCGCACGATCTCCCGCAGCGGCATGACGCGACCGGGTTGAAGAAGTGGAAGCCGACCACGCGCTCGGGGTGCTTGAGCCCGGACGCCATGTCGGTGATCGACAGCGACGAGGTGTTGGTGGCCAGCACCGCCTCGGCGGAGACGTGCTCCTCGACCTCGGCGAAGACCTTCTTCTTGACGTCCAGGTCCTCGAACACGGCCTCGATCACGAAGTCCGCGTCGGCGAACGCCGCCTTGTCCAGCGAACCGGACACCAGCGCCTTGAGCCGGTTCGCCTTGTCCTGCGACACCCGGCCCTTGCCCAGCAGCTTGTCGACCTCGGCGTGCACGTAGCCCACGCCCTTGTCCACGCGCGCCTGGTCGACGTCGGTCAGCACGACCGGCACCTCAAGGCGCCGGGCGAACAGCAGCGCCATCTGCGAGGCCATCAGGCCCGCGCCGACGATGCCGACCTTGGTGACCTTGCGGGCCAGCGACTTGTCCGGAGCACCGGCGGGCCGCTTGGCGCGCTTCTGCACGAGGTTGAACGAGTACAGGCCCGCCCGCAGCTCGTCGCTCACGACCAGGTCGGCCAGCGCCTCGGTCTCGGCCGCGTAGCCCCGGTCGAGGTCGTTCTCGCGGGCCAGCTCCAGCAGCTCCAGAGCCTTGAGCGCGCCGGGCGCGGCGCCCTTGGTGCGGCCGTGCACGATGCCCTTGGCGCGGGCGAGCGCGGCGTCCCAGCCCGCGCCCCGGTCGATCTCCTTGCGCTCCGGCGACACCTCGCCGCGCACGACCTGCCCCAGCCAGAGCAGCGACTGCTCCAGGTAGTCGGCCGAGTCGAGCACGGTGTCGAAGATCCCGAGCTGGGTCGCCTTCGCCGGGTTCAGCATCCGGTTCTGGTTCAGCGCGTTCTCGAAGATCACCGTCACGGCCGCGTCCGGGCCGATCAGGTTCGGCAGCAGCTGCGTGCCGCCCCAGCCGGGGAACAGGCCGAGGAACACCTCGGGCAGCGCGATCGCCGCCGCGTTCGAGGCGACCGTCCGGTAGTGGCAGGACAGCGCCAGCTCCAGGCCGCCGCCCATCGCCGCGCCGTTGACGAACGCGAAGGTGGGGACGGTGGAGTCGGTGAACTTGCGGAACACCTCGTGGCCGAGCGCGCCGATGGTCAGGCCCGTCTCGCGCGACCCGGCCTTCTCCACGGCGCTCAGGTCGGCGCCGACGGCGAACACGAACGGCTTGCCGGTGACCGCGATGGCCACCGGGTTCGCCGCCGCGGCCTCGTCGAACGCCAGGCCCAGGCTGACCAGGCCCTGAGGCCCGAAGGTCGACGGGCGGGTGTGGTCGTGGCCGTTGTCGATGGTGATCACGGCGACCTGGCCGTCCAGGCCGGGGACGGACACCAGGCGGGTGCGCGCGCCGGTGACGACCTCGTCCGGGAACAGCGCCTTGGCCTCGTCGGGGGTCAGCGCGGTCACTTGGCCTCTCCGTTCCAGCGGGGGTTCTCCCAGATCACGGTGCCGCCCATGCCGATGCCGATGCACATGGTGGTGATGCCGTAGCGCACGTCGGGGCGCTCGGCGAACTGGCGGGACAGCTGGGTCATCAGCCGCACGCCCGAGGACGCCAGCGGGTGGCCGACCGCGATCGCGCCGCCCCACTGGTTGACGCGGGGGTCGTCGTCGGCGATGCCGAAGTGGTCCAGGAACGCCAGGACCTGCACCGCGAACGCCTCGTTGATCTCGAACAGGCCGATGTCGTCGATCGTCAGACCGGCGCGCCGCAGGGCCTTCTCGGTCGCGGGCACCGGGCCCACGCCCATGACCTCGGGCTCCACGCCCAGGAACGAGTAGCCGACCAGGCGCATCCCGACCGGCAGGCCCAGCTCCTCGGCGGTGTCCTCACCGGCGAGGATGCAGCCGGTGGCGCCGTCGTTCAGCCCGGCCGCGTTGCCCGCCGTCACCCGGCCGTGCGGGCGGAACGGGGTCTTGAGCTTCGCCAGGTCCGCCACGCTGGTGCCGGGGCGGGGCGGCTCGTCGGCGGTGGCCAGGCCCCAGCCGTGCTCGGCGGAGCGGGTGGCGACCGGGACCAGGTCCGGGTCGATCTTCCCGTTCTTGAGCGCGTCCGCGTACTTGGCCTGCGAGGCCGCCGCGTAGGCGTCGGCCCGCTCCTTGGTGATGGCCGGGTAGCGGTCGTGCAGGTTCTCCGCCGTCGAACCCATGATCAGGGCCGACGGGTCGACGATCTTGTCCGACAGGAACCTCGGGTTCGGGTCGACGCCCTCGCCCATCGGGTGGCGGCCCATGTGCTCGACGCCACCCGCGATCGCCACGTCGTACGCGCCGAACGCGATGCCGCTGGCCGCGGTGGTCACGGCCGTCATCGCGCCCGCGCACATCCGGTCGATCGAGTAGCCGGGCACCGACTTGGGCAGGCCCGCCAGCAGGGCGGCGGTCCGGCCGATGGTCAGGCCCTGGTCGCCGATCTGGGTGGTGGCCGCGATGGCGACCTCGTCGACGCGCTCCGGGGGGAGCTCGGGGTGGCGGCGCAGCAGCTCCCTGATGACCTTGACCACCAGGTCGTCGGCGCGGGTCTCCGCGAAGATCCCCTTCGGGCCGGCCTTGCCGAACGGCGT
>NZ_JBQGCX010000665.1:0-2967 GCF_052038725.1 Actinosynnema sp. | reverse complement strand
GGTGGGGCCCACGGGGTGGCGGTTATGGTTCGGGGCCCGGCCTGCGGGGTTGGGGATCTACGGGGTTTTCGGCGGTGGGGTGCCGGGTTTGTGGTGGTGGGCGGCGGGGCCTGAGGGTTCCCAGGGGGTTGTCGGTGGGGCGTGGGAGAGGGCGGGCGGTTGAGCGCCGGGGCCGGGCGCGGCCCCTAGGCTCGGCGGTGGTCGCGGTTCCGGGTGGCGGGAAGGTGCGGGTAGGTCAGTGGGCGCCGGTCGGGCGGCAGCGGGCAGGGACGGGGAGGTCGAGGCGCTGCGGCAGGCCGTGGCGCGCGCGTCCGCGACCGGGTCGCCGCAGGTGGTGGAGGTGCACGGCGAGCCTGGCATCGGCAAGACGGTGTTGTTGGACGAGCTCGCGCGGATAGCGCTGGAGCGGGCGTTCGAGGTGGTCTCGGGGCGGGCCGGGGAGTACGAGCGCGGGGTGCCGTTCGGGATCGTGGCGGAGGCGCTCGGCGGGTTGAAGCCGGACGACACGACGCAGGCGCTGCTGGACTCGCTGACGCCCGAGGGCGCTCCGGGCGAGGCGGGGGCGGGCGGGGGCGCGCACCGGTACCGGTTGCACCGGGCGGTGCGGCGCACGCTCGGGAGGCGGGCGCGGCCGTCGGGGCTGGTGGTGCTGCTGGACGACGTGCACTGGGCGGACGAGGCGTCGTTGGAGCTGGTGGAGTCGCTGCTGCTGGACCTGCCGGAGGCGCCGCTGGTGGTGGCGGTGGCGTACCGGGGGCACCAGGTCCCGGCGGGGTTGCCCTCGGCGTTGGGGCGCACCCGCGCGGAGGTGGTGCGGTTGGCGCCGGGGCCGCGGGTGGAGCGGGACGTGGCGGTGCTGCTGCCGGACGTCCCGGCGCGGCGGCGGGAGCTGTTGACGCGGGTCAGCGGGGGGAACCCGCTGTACCTGGACGCGTTGGCGCGGTTGGACGAGCGGGCGCTGGGGGCGCTGGACCGGGAGCACACGGACCCGGAGGACCTGCCCCGGCGCGTGGGGGCGTTGCTGACCGGGGAGCTGCGGGACCTGGCGCCGGACCGGTTGCGGGTGGCGCACGCGGCGGCCGTCGCGGGGGACACGGCCGAGGTGGGGCTGCTGGTCGCGGTCGCGGGGATGCCCGAGGACGAGGTGTTCGCGGCGGTGGACGAGCTGACGGAGCTGGGGGTGCTGCGGCCGGTCGGCGGGCGGTTCCGGTTCCGGCACCCGCTGGTGCGGGCGGCGGCTTACCAGTCCGCGGGGCCCGCTTGGCGGATCGGGGCGCACCGGCGGGCCGAGGAGCACCTGCGGGCGCACGGCGGGTCGTTGGCGTTGCGGGCGCACCACACGAGTCGGGCGGCGCGGCGGGACGACGTGGCGGTGGGGACGCTGGTGGACGCGGCGGTGGTGGCGATGGACAGCGCGCCCGCCAGTGCGGCGGGGTGGTTGCGGACGGCGTTGGAGCTGCTGCCCGAGGGGGACGGGCGGTCGGCCGGGCTGCGGGTGCTGCTGGCGCGGGCGGTCGGGTTGGCGGAGCGGTTGCCGGAGAGCAGGCGGATCCTGCACGGGGTGCTGGACGTGGCCGGGCCGGATCGGCGGGAGGCGGTGCGGTTCAGCGCGGTCGCGGATCGGTTGTTGGGGCGGTTCGACGAGTCCAAGGCGCTGTTGGAGGCCGAGCTCGCGGGGGTTGGGCTTGCGGGGGGCGGGCTTGCGGGGGGCGGGCTTGCGGGGGGCGGGCTTGCGGCGGGTGGGGGCGGTGTGGCCGGTGGTGAGGTCGGTGGGGGCGGGCGGGTTCCGCTGCTGGTGGAGCTGGCCGCCACCGAGGTGCTGCGCGGGGACACCGGGGCGTGTTCGGAGTTGGCGCGCGAGGCGGTGGTGGACGGGCGGGAGCGGGGGGATCGGGGGCAAGAAGCGGCGGCGTCGATGCTGGTCGGGTTGACGGCGTTGCAGGACGGGGACGCGGAGGCCGCGCGGGAGTGGACGCGGGCGGCGGTGCGGTTGGTGGACGGGCTGCCCGACACGGCGCTGCGGGACCACCTGCACGTGCTGCCGCCGCTGGGGTGGTTGGAGCTGCGGCTCGGGGCTCGGGAGGAGGCCGAGCGGCACCTGCGGCGGGGAGAGGAGATCGCGCTGGCCACCGGGCGGGCGCACGTGCGGCCGTACCTGCGGGTGGTGGTGGCCGACTGCGCGGCGTGGGGCGGGGAGATAGTGAAGGCCTCGGAGACGGCTGAGAAGGCGCACGAGGACGCCGTGGCGCTGGGGAGTCCTGAGCTCGCGGCGATGGCGGTGGCCGCGCAGATCGAGCCGGTGCTGTGGCGGCGGGGGCCCACGGCCGCCCTGGACCTGGCGGAGGAGGGGCGGCCACGGTCCGGGTGGTGGGCCAGGGAGGCGGACTCGGCGATCGCGTCGGCGCTGCTGCACGCCGGGGAGCTGCGGCGGGCCGGGGAACTGGCCGGGCGGTACGTCGGGGTCGGCAGCTCGCGGGGGCGCGGGTTGGCGGCGGTGCGGTGGTGCGGGGTGCTGGCGGTGGCCAAGGCCGGGGGTGGGGCGTGGAACGAGGCGTTGGGGTTGGCCGAGCACGCGGTTCGGGTGGCCGAGGAGTTGGGGATCGCGTTCCAGCGCGGGGAGGCCGCGTTGGCGCGGGCCGGGGTGTTGGCGGCCTGTGGGCGGCTGGCCGAGTCGGTGGACGAGGCCGGGGTGGCGGTGGAGCGGTTCGGGGAGGCCGGGGCGCCGTTGCAGGTTGCGCTGGGGCATGACCGGGCGGCTGCGTCGTTGGCCGCGGCTGGGGATTTTGAGGCTGCTCGGGCGGCCTACGGGCGGGCCAAGAGCGGGTATTCGGCTTGTGGGGCTTTGTGGTTGTCGGGGCGGGTTCGTGCTGGGGACTCGCGCTTGGGGGCTCGGGCGCCCCGACCCCGGCGGCCCGAGGCGGTGGGGACCGTGGAGTCGTAGTCCGGGCCGGAGCGGGCGGTTGCCCG
>NZ_JBQGCX010000664.1:0-2844 GCF_052038725.1 Actinosynnema sp. | reverse complement strand
GTGGTGGTCCGCGCGCTGCGTGCTGATGTGGTGGGCGACTGTAGCGGTGTTCGGCGGGGAAACAAGATCGGGGGGTGATGGGAAATATTCTTGCTGGCAGCGAATATGGGCATTTTCCCACGGGTTTCAGGCAAGCGCTTTCAGTCCACTGTGGAGGGATGGGGGTGGTTTCGGCGGCGGCGGATCGGGTAGTCGCGCGGGTCGGCTTAACGAGGGGGGTGGCGCCGGTGCCGGGGTTGTGGGTGGCGGGCGGGTGGGGGTTGCTGGCCGGGTCGGCGCTGCTGCTGGGGGCGCTGGTCGGGTACCTGGCGCGGGTCCCGGCGGCGGTGGTGGCCGGGGTGATGGCCTTCGGCAGCGGGGTGCTGCTGTCGGCGGTGTCGTTCGAACTGGTCGCCGAGGCGCACGAGCGGGGCGGGTTGGCCGCGACCGCGGTGGGGACGGCGGTGGGCGCGGTGGTCTACACGCTGGCCAACGTGGTGCTGGCCGGGCGCGGGGCCCGGCACCGCAAGCGCTCGGGCGGGCAGCAGCCCTCGGAGGACGAGCAGGCCGGGTCCGGCGGGGCGATCGCGCTGGGCGCGCTGCTGGACGGGGTGCCGGAGTCGATCGTGATCGGCACGAGCCTGCTCGGCGGCGGGTCGGTGAGCGCGGCCACGGTGGCGGCGGTGTTCATCAGCAACGTCCCGGAGGGCTTGTCGAGCGCCTCCGGGATGCGCAGGGCCGGGCGCGGTCCCCGGTACGTGTTCGCGCTGTGGGGCGGGATCGCGCTGATCAGCGCTCTGGCCGCGATGCTCGGCCACGGGGTGCTGGGCGGCGCCTCACCGCAGGTGCTGGCCGGGATCACCGCGCTGGCGGGCGGGGCGATCCTCGCGATGGTGGCCGACACGATGATCCCCGAGGCGTTCGAGGACGCCAGGCTGTGGAGCGGTTTGATCACCGTCGCCGGGTTCCTGACCGCCTTCGCCCTGTCCCGGCTCTGACCTCCGACGCGGTCGATCACGCTCCGCCGGGCCGAGCGACGACCTCGAGCAGTTCCGCAGAGGCGCGATCTGCGCATGGCAACGCTTTCCGCCTCTTCCGGGGAACTGTCCCAGGGGTGATCAGAGCGGTCGCGGTGGACGACGAGGCGCGGGTGACCGGCGGGAGGGCCGTCCACCCGGACCTCGGCGGTTCGCGCGCGTCAGCGCGCGGGACGCCACCACGGTCAGTCCTGTGTCAAAGAACTTCGGGTCCTCCTCGTCCAGGCCCATCACGCCCGACGACTGGCTGGTGGCGCCCACCGCGCCACACCCCGGCGATCCACCCCGGCGATCCGCTCCGGCGTGAACAGCGCCTTCCCCGCGCCGGGGACGTCGCCGCGCCTGATCGGCGCGCCCCCTTCCCCGGCTACCCCCGCGCGCTCGACAGCACCGTCGCGGCCAGGTCGAGCACCCGGTCGACGTCGTCGGCGAGGTGCATCAGGTCCACCAGGACGTGGCGGACCTCGGACTCCGCCTCCACGCGCTTGATCAGCTCGACCACCTCAGCCACGGCGGTGTCGGAGCGGACCGACGGGTAGACGCGCAGGATCACGTCCAGCTCGTCCGGGTCGCGGCCCGCTTCCGCCGCCATGGCGCGGATCAGCGCCCAGGGCTTGGTCACCGCCGCCTCGATGTCCGTGCTGCGGGGCGGGACCAGTGCCGGGAGCCAGCCGTCCGCGCGGGTCGCGACGCGGCGCATGGCCGCGGGCGCGAACGCCGCCAGGTAGACCGGCGGGCGGCGGGTCGGTTTCAGGGCGGCGCGGGTGGCGGGGAGGGTCCAGTGCTTTCCCCGGTGTTCGGCGGGATCCGCCGTCCACAGCTGGTCGAGCACGTCCAGGGTCTCGTCCAGGCGGGAGCCGCGCTCGGACATCGGGACGTTCACCGCCTCGAACTCGTCCGGGGACCAGCCGACACCGAAGCCGGGCGCCAGGCGGCCCCCGCTGAGCACGTCGAGCGTGGTGAGCGCGCGGGCGAGCAGCGCGGGCGGGTACCAGGGGGCGTTGAGGACGTTGCTGCCGATGAGCACCCGCTCGGTCGCGGTGGCGGCCACGGCCAGCAGGACGAACGGGTCCAGGACGGCGCGGAACTCCTCGGGGAAGCCCTCGCCGCCGTTGTGGCCGACGGTGGGGTTGACCGGGGACAGCAGGCGGTCGATCACCCAGAGGCTGTCGGCTCCCAGCTGTTCGAGCTCGCGCGCGCACCTCGCCGCCTGCGGGGCCTGCCAGGCGACGTTTCCGGCTTGGGGCAGCGTGAACCCGATTTTCACCTCGCCCCCACGACGGAGTCGCGCACGTAGTCGCGCAGGGTGCGGGGCGCGCGGCCGAGCAGCTCGGTCATGGTGTCGACCTCGGCGGGGTCGGTCGGGATCGGCGCGGAGCTCAGGAGTTCGAAGCTGCGGATCCAGTCCGCGAGCTTGCGGCCGGACAGCCTGCGCGCGAACGCCTGGCGCCACTCGGGGTCGTCGCCGGTGTAGACGACCTCGCGGCCGAGCTCCTCGGCCCCGATCCGGGCGCGCTGCTCGCCGTTGAGCGCCTCGGGCCCGAGGAGCTGGTGGGAGCCCGCGGCGAAGTCCGCGTCGGTCAGCGCGGTGGTGATCACCTCGGCGGCGTCGCGCAGGTCGATCCGGTTGACGCCGCCGGGGTGCAGCGGCGTCGGGAAGGCGCCCGCCTCGATGTCGGCGCGGAAGACCTCGTCGTTCTGGTCGAAGTTGGTGAGGCTGAACATCGCGGGCCGGGTGTCCGTGCGCGCCAGGAACGCCGCCAGCCTGAGCTTCGGGGCGTAGGCCGGGATCGCGCGGCTCGCGGCCTCGCGCGCGGCGTCGTCCTCG
>NZ_JBQGCX010000663.1:0-7065 GCF_052038725.1 Actinosynnema sp. | reverse complement strand
ACCGGTTCCCGAACCGGTGGCGGCGCCCTCGTGTCCGGGGTCAGCGCAGCAGCCGCAGCACGGCGGCCTCCTCGGCCTCCCGCCCCTTCCCGCGCACCAGCAGCACCTTCCCCGCGCGGAACAGCTCCACGAGCCTGGGGTCCACGTAGGACTTGCGGGCGACGGCGGGCGTGTTCCCCAGGCGCACCGCGACCTCCCGCATCACCTCGGCCTCCACCCGCCGCCTGCCGCGCTCGGTGCCCGGATCACCGGCCGCCGCGAACGCGCGGGCCGCGACGACCGTGGCGTGCCAGGTCCGCAGGTCCTTCACCGAGAACTCCTCGCCCACCAGCTCCTTGAACCGCACGTTGACGTCGTCCGAGCGCACCTGCCCGCCGTCCTTGCGCACCAGCAGCCGGTCCCGCCGCTTCCGGCCGCGCAGCAGCAGGCGCACCGTCCGCGCGACGGCGTCGTCCTCGACCGTCGCGGTGAACCGGACGCCGCTCTTGGCCGGGTACCGGAAGTCCACGGCGGACCCGCGCACGGTGACGTGGGAGCACAGCAGGGTCGCGACGCCGTGCGAGCCGTTGTCCTCCGCGTAGCTCTCCCCGCCGACCCGGAACGCGCCCCGCTCCAGCAGGGTGAGCGCGAGCGGCAGCGCCCGGTCCCGGCCGCGCAGGTCGCGGGCGATCCGCTCCCGGAACCCCGGCAGCAGCGGGGCCAGCGCGAGGACGCGCGCGTGCTTCTCCTCGTCGCGCTCGCGCCGCCACGCCTCGTGGTACAGGTACTGCCTGCGGCCCGCCTCGTCCACGCCCACGGCCTGGATGTGCCCGTTGTGGTGCGGGGAGATCCACACCTGCCGCCAGGCGGGCGGGATCACCAGCGCCTTGATCCGGGCCAGGTGCTCGGCGTCGGTCAGGCGGGCGCCGTCCTGGTCGGTGTACCCGAAGCCGCCGCCCCGGCGACGTCGTCCGAAACCCGGCCCGCCGGGGGTGCTGCGGCGCAGTCTCACCGGCTGCTGTTACCCGCGCCGGGGCGGGGGAAACGCCGCTCGGGGCCGGTCTCGCCCGAACAGGTGATCAACGCCAGGGCGCCGTCCCCGGCGGGTCAGCCGACCAGGTGGGTGGCGGCCAGCCCGCGGAACTCCGCGACCAGCGGGCCGCGCTCCCCGGCGCGCGTGGCCAGCGCGACGCGGCTCGGCTCGACGCCCTCCAGGGGCACCGCGACCAGTCCCGGCCGGACCCGCCGCAGGTGCTCGCCGCCCGGCACGATCGCCACCGCCTGCCCGGACGCGACCAGCTCCGCCTTGTCCTCCACCGACTCCACCAGCGGCCCGTCCGGCGCGGGCCTGCCTCCCGGCCTGGGGTCGACCCGCCAGAACGCGTTCCAGCGCTCGTCCGGGACCCTCGGCATCGGCTCGTCGGCCACGTCGTCCAGGGTCACCGACCGCCGGTCCGCCAGCCGGTGGCCGGTCGGGACCAGCAGCGCCCTCGGCTCCTCCCGCAGCACCACGACCCGCAGGCCGTCCGCGTCCAGGGGCAGCCGGGTGACGACCGCGTCCACCCGCCGCTCCAGCAGCGAGGACCGCACCCGGTCCCACTCGACGTGCCGGGCGCGCACGTCCGCGCCGGGGTGCCGCCGCCGCAGCTCGGCGACCGCCGGGGTGACGATGAGGTTGACGCCGTAGCCGACGGTGATCCGGTCCCGGCCGACGGCGCGGGCGCCCGCGACCGCCTCGGCGGCCGAGTCGAGCAGCGCGAGCGCGCGCGGCAGGAACACCCGACCGGCCTCGGTGAGCGCGGTGCCGCGCGGCGAGCGGTCGAGCAGCCGGGCCCCGACCTGCCGCTCCAGCCTGCTGATCTGCCTGCTGAGCGCGGGCTGGGTGGTGTGCAGGGCGAGGGCCGCGCGACCGAGGTGCAGGTGCTCGGCGACGGTGGTGAAGCAGCGCACCAGGCGCAGGTCCAGGTCCGGGGCGGGCACGGCCAGAGCCTAGACCGGCGGTGATGCCGATCCGGGAACAGCCGGTGCGCGATCGGCATTGGACGTGCCCTGACCTGCGGGTTCAGGGTGGTGGCAGCCCTTTTCGAGGAAGGAGGACCCGCCTTGTCCCACCCCACTGCGCTGATCACCGGCGGCACCACCGGCATCGGCCGGGCGGTCGCCGGACTGCTGCACGAGCGCGGCCACCGCGTCGTGGTCACCGGCCGCGACCCGGTGACCCTCGAGGCGGCCCGCCGCGAGCTGCCCGGCGACGTCGTCGTCCTGCGCGCCGACGCCCGCTCGCTGCCCGACGCCGACCGGCTCGCCGAGGAGGTCCGCGAGCGCTTCGGCGCGCTCGACGTGCTGCTGCTGAACGCGGGCATCACCCGCTCGCTGCCGTTCGAGGAGGTCGACGGGACCGCGTACGCCGAGGTGTTCGACGTCAACACCAGGGGGCAGCTGCTCACGCTCGCCAGGCTCCTGCCGCTGCTCGCGGACGGCGCGTCGGTGGTGTTCACGGTCGGCGCGGGCGTGCGGTCGGGCATCCCCGGCGGGGCGCTCGCGGCGGCGAGCCGGGGCGCGCTGCTGAGCGCGGTCCCGTCGCTGGCGCTGGAGCTGGCGCCGCGCCGGATCAGGGTGAACGCGGTCAGCCCCGGACTGGTCGACACCCCGATCTGGGCCAAGGGCGGGCTGCCGCCCGAGGCGCTGGCCGAGTACGCGGGCCGGGTCCCGCTGGGTCGGCCCGGCACGCCGCGCGAGGTGGCCGAGGCGGTCGGCTACCTGGTGGGCGCGGGGTACGTGACCGGTCAGGAGCTGGTCGTGGCGGGCGGAAGCGGGTTGGGGGCGTGATGGAGGTCGTGGACGCGCACCTGCACCTGCCCTCGCCCCGGCTGGACTGGCCGCACGGCGAGGCGTCCCGGCGGGACCTTCAGGCCGAGCTGCTGCTGGCGCAGCTGGACGCGGCCGGGGTGGACGCGGCGGTGCTGGTCGCGGTGCCGGGCGCGGCCCCGGTGGACGAGTGCCTGGGGATCGCGGCGAGGCACCCGGACCGGGTGGCCGTGATCGCGCCGTGGGACGGGGACGAGGCGCCCGAGGGGGTGCTGGGCGTGCGGTTGGTGCTGTCCTGGCCGCCGGAGAACGCCGAGCGGCTGCGGTCGGGCGGGTACGACGGGCTGTTCGACGCGGCCGAGCGGCGGGGTGTCCCGGTGAGCGTGCTGGCGGGCGGGGTGCTGCCGGAGATCGCCGAGGTCGCGCGGGCGCGCCCGTCGCTGCGGCTGGTCGTGGACCACCTCGGCCTCGACCAGCCGCCGTACCTGCCCGCCGGTGACCCGCCGTGGGGCGGGCTGCCGGACCTGCTCGCCCTGGCGGGCTTGGAGAACGTGGCGGTGAAGCTGTCCGGCGCGCCGACGCTGTCGGCCGAGCCCTACCCGTACCGGGACGTGTGGCCGCACCTGGACCGGGTGCTGTCGGCGTTCGGCGCGGACCGCTGCCTGTGGGGCAGCGACGCGCACCGGGTGTCCGGCAGGCTGCGCGGCTTCCCGCCGGTCCCGCCGTATCCGGGGCAGCACTCGCACGCGCAGGCGCTGCACCACCTGCTGGACCGGGCCGGGCTGAGCGAGGCCGAGCGGGCGGCGCTGTTCGGCGGCACGGCCCGGCGGGTGCTGGGGTGGCCCGCGCGGTCGTGACGGCGCGGTCGTGACGGCGGGGTCGTGACGGCGGGGTCGTGACGGCGGGGCCTACCCGCGCCTCGTCCGCTCGGGCAGGAACAGCGCGTCGAGCACCAGGCAGGCGACCGCCCCGTCGGCGGCGCGACCGGTCCACGTCGGGTAGGCCCCGTCCCCGTTCGGCGCGGTGAACACCACCACGCCGCCGCCACGTGCTCGCGGCCCCCGCCCTCCGCGAGGGCCAGCAGCACGCGCACGGGGTGGTCGCCGGGCGGGAGGGCGGTCAGGAACGGCTTCCGGCCGCCGGGCCACGCGCCGGGGTCGGCCGCGACGACCCTGCCGCTGGGCAGCGCCAGCCCCCCGCCTCGCGCTCCTCGATCGTGTGCTCGTTCCCGCTCCTCGTGGGGAACCGGGCGCCGGGCACGACCGGGGTCCCGCTCTCCGGGGCGACCAGCGCCACCGCGACTCCCCTGCGAGGAGGGTAACCGCGACCCCCGACCGGAACGGTCCCCTAGCCGAGCACCTCGCGCAGCTGCGCCAGCACCTCCACCGCGATCACGTCCAGCCCCCGCTCCTCCCCCTCCGCGAGCCACAGCTCGAACGTCGTCTGGAACACCGCCGCCCCAGTCCTGGCCGCCAGCGCCGCCCGCGTCGCGTCGACGCCCCGCGCGCGCAGCTCGTCCGCCAGCACCCCGGCGAGCACGACCAGCTTGTGCTGCTCCCGCTCGCGCAGCGCCGGGCACCCCGAGATCACCTCGTGCCGCCTGCGGGACCACGGTCGCGCCTCGTCGGGGAAGAAGTCGGCGGACGAGCGCAGCGCCGAGGCGATCACCGCGATCGGCGGGGCGTCCGGCGGGGCCAGGGCGATCCCGGCCCGGAAGGTGTCGGTGAACTCGTCCTGCCGGTGGAACAGCACCTCGCGCTTGTCGCTGAAGTGGCGGAAGAAGGTCCGCTCGGTCAGCCCGACCGCCTGCGCGATCTCCTGCGCGGTGGTCTGCTCGAAGCCGCGCGTGGCGAACAGCTCCAGCGCCGCCTCCTGCAGCCGGTCGGGGGTTCCGGGTTTCCATCGCGCCATGCCCCGAGTCTAGTGATGACAGCGACTGACATAACCGCTACGCTCATGTCAGTCACTGTCATCACGAGGGAGCGGGACATGCGGGTATTCGTCACCGGGGCGTCGGGGTGGATCGGCTCCGCCGTCGTGGACGAGCTGATCGCGGACGGGCACGAGGTCGTCGGGCTGGCCAGGTCCGACGCGTCCGCCGCGAAGCTGGAGGCCAAGGGCGCGCTTGTGCGGCGGGGCGACCTGGACGACCTCCACGGGCTGCGGGCCGGCGCGCTGGAGGCCGACGCCGTCGTCCACCTGGCCAACAAGCACGACTTCGGGAACCTGGCGGCCACCAACGCCGCCGAGCGCGCCGCCACCACGACCCTCGGCGCGGCGCTGGAGGGCACCGGCAAGCCGTTCCTGCTGGCCTCCGGGCTCGCCGGGGTCGCGCCGGGCAGGCTCGCCACCGAGCACGACCCGTCCACGTTCCACGGCCCGGACTCGGCGCGCGGCGGCAGCGAGAACCTGCTGCTGGAGCACGCCGCGCGGGGCGTGCACGCGGTCGCGGTGCGGTTCTCGCCGACCACGCACGGCGTCGGCGACCGGGGGTTCGTCCACGCGCTCGCCTCGGTGGCGCGCGCGAAGGGCGTGTCCGGCTACCCCGGCGACGGGTCGAACCGCTGGGCGGCGGCGCACGTGCGGGACGCGGCGCGGGCGGTCGCGCTCGGGCTGACCAAGGCCCCGGCCGGGTCGCGGCTGCACGCCGTGGCCGAGGAGGGGATCAGCACGCGGGTGATCGCCGAGGCGCTCGGGGCCGCGCTGGACCTGCCCGTCGCGCCGGTCGCCCCGCAGGACGTGGCGGGGCACTTCGGCTGGATCGGCGGGTTCTTCGCGCTGGACATGGCCGCGTCCAGCGCGCTCACCCGCGAGTCGCTCGGCTGGGAGCCCACCGGGCCGACCCTGCTCGCGGACATCGCGGCGGGCGCGTACACCGGGTGATCCACCGGCTTCCCAGCATGTGAACGGGACTACCGGTCGTTAGGACGGCGAATAGAATCCGACCGGTGTCCACGACCACTGAGACCCCCTCCGACCAGCGCAGGCTCCCGACCTTCCCGACCTCCTGCGCCGCGCCCGCGCCCCGGCCGGAGGAGCCGGTGCGGGTCGTCCCGCTCGCCGTCGCCTCGCTGATCGCGGTGGCGCTGACCGGCTACGCGTGGACCGCGCACGGCGCGAGGTCCGGCGTGCTGCTCCTGCTCGGCCTCGGGCTGGGCGTGGCCCTGTTCCACTCGCGGTTCGGGTTCACCTCGGCGTGGCGGCAGCTGGTCGCGGTCGGCAACGGCGCGGGCGTGCGGGCGCACTCGCTGCTGCTCGGCACGGCGGCCACGCTCGTCGCGCTGATCGTGTCGACCGGGTCCGGGTTGTTCGGGTCCGCGCCCAAGGCGAGCGCCGGACCGATCGGCCTGGCGCTGTTCGTGGGCGCCCTGCTGTTCGCGGTCGGGATGCAGCTGGGCGGCGCGTGCGCGTCCGGCACGCTGTTCGCGGTCGGCTCGGGCCAGTCCACGATCCTGCTGACCCTGTTCGGCTTCATCGTCGGCTCGGTGGTCTACACCGCCGCGTTCCCGGTGTTCGACGGCTGGCCCTCGGTGCCGGGCGTGCTGCTGTCGGACCACGTGGGCTGGTTCGGCTCGTGGGCGCTGACGATCGCGGCGCTGGGGCTGATCGTGCTGGCGACCTGGTTCGTGCAGAAGCGCCGCACCCCGCCGCCCGCGGACGTGGTCCCGACCGCGACCGGTCTGGCGCGGGTGCTGCGCGGCTCGTGGCCGCTCCTGGTCGGCGCGGTGGTGCTGGGCGTGCTGGCGGGCGCGGTGTTCCTGGTGTCGGGCGGGATCTGGGGCGTGACGTTCGCGTTCGCCCTGTGGGGCGCGAAGTTCCTGCAGCTGGTCGGGCTGCACCCGGAGACGTGGGAGTTCTGGCGGAGCGCGTCGAACGCGAAGGCGCTGGCCGGGTCGGTGTGGACGGACAAGACCACGCTGACCAACGTGGGCATCATGATCGGCGCGGCGATCGCGGCGGCCCTGGCCGGGGCGTGGAGGCTGCACACCTCGATCCCGTGGCGCACGGCGCTCGCGGCGGTGCTGGGCGGGGTCCTGATGGGCGTGGGCGCGCGGCTGGCCGGTGGCTGCAACATCGGCGCGTACCTGGGCGGGATCTCCACGGGCAGCCTGCACGGGTGGCTGTGGGGCGCGTTCGCCCTGGGCGGCACGTGGATCGGGCTGCGGCTGAGACCGCTGTTCGGGCTGGTCGTGCCGAAGGCGTCGGACAGCGTCTGCTGAGGGTTTTTCGCTTGCGGAGGGGCGGTTGAGCGTGGCCGGGAACACGCCCCCGCCGCGT
>NZ_JBQGCX010000662.1:0-4443 GCF_052038725.1 Actinosynnema sp. | reverse complement strand
CGCCGCCGGTGTTCATCGCCGCGCCCAGCCCCGACATGACCCCGCACCCGAGCAGGCACACCGCGGCCGGGTCGGCCGCCGGGTTCACCGGGGTGCACTGGCCGCTGTGCACCAGGGTCAGCTCGGTGAACGCGCCGATGCCCAGCGCCGGGGTGAGCGGCGTCCCGTCGAGCAGGGTCATCGGGGTGGTGGCGGTGCGGTCGTCCACGCACGCCTCGGCCCGCCCGCGCCTGCACGCCCGGCACTCGCCGCACACCGCCCGCCAGTTGAGCACCACGAAGTCGCCGGGCGCGACGTTCCGCACGCCCGGCCCCACCCGCTCCACGATCCCGGAGGCCTCGTGGCCCAGCAGGTACGGGCCCTCGGCGGCGATCACCCCGTCCCGGTAGTGCAGGTCGGTGTGGCACACCCCCGACGCCAGCACCCGGACGGTCACCTCGTCCGGACCGGGGTCCGGCACCACGACCTCCACCAGCTCGGCGGGCTTGCCGCCACCCGGCGCCACCACAGCACTGACCGTCCTGGACATCCGCTCGCCTCCACGAAGCTCGTGCGCCCGCGCGGGCGCCCAGCCGGATACCCGCCGCAACCCCCTCCGGCGTTACCCCTGAAACACTTCGCCCGAAGGTCTTGACGGGCGACCGACAGGGCCAGCCGATGCGATTTGCGCACTTTTCCCCAGTATTCCAGCGCGCTCCCCGCGGATCCGCGCCCGGAGGTGGCAGCGGTTTCCCGATTCGCCCGGATCGCGCATTCCGCCGCCCGACCCCGGCGTGCCAGCATGTCCCCGCGCCGGGACGCGCTGGAGCTGTCCGCGGGCACTTCGGGGAAGTGGTGGAGCAATCATGAGCGGCACTCCCAGGATCGCGGGGGGCATCACCGCGTTCGCGATCTTCGCCACCGCGGTCAGCTTCGTGATCTCGATGGCGGGCTCGTCGATGAAGAGCACCGTGCAGGTGCTGTTCCTGCCGATGGTCGACAGCTTCGACGTCACCAGGGGCACCCTGGCGGTGGGCACGACGCTGTTCGCGGTGGTCACCGCGCTCGCCTCGTCGGCGGTGGGGCACCTGGCGGACCGGATCGGCGCGGTGCCGGTGCTGGCGATGGGCGCCGGGATCGTCGGGTGCGTGCTGCTGGTCTGCGGGACGGTCACCGACATCCGGCTGTTCGTGCTGGCCTACGGCGTGCTCGGCGCGATCGGCTGCACGATGCTGTCGTTCGTGCCGCTGGGCGTGCTGGCCGACCAGCTGTTCGCCGGGCGCAACGCGGGCGTGCTGTACGCGGTGCTGACCAACGGCGCGGCGGTCGGGTTCATGGTGCTGGTGCCGCTGTGGACGTACCTGGGCGGCATCACCGACTGGCGGCAGATCCTGCTGGGCGCGGGCGCGGTGTTCCTGGTGGTGCTGCTGCCGCTGTCGCTGCTGCTGGTGCGCTCCTCCACCCGCCAGCCCAAGCCGCCCGCCGCGCCCGCCGAGCACGGGTTCCTGGCCGGGGTGCGCACCGCGTTCGCCGACCGGCGGGTGCGCGGGCTGATCCTGCCGTTCTTCGCCTGCGGCACCACGATGGCGTTCGTCGACGTGCACCTGTTCCCGCACATGCACGACCACGGCGTGGCCCCGGTGACCAGCTCGGTGGCGTTCGTGCTGCTGGGCGCGACCGAGATCGCCGGGTCGCTGGTGGCGGGCAGGCTGTGCGACCGGGGCCGGATCAGGGCCACGCTGGTCGGCGGCTACCTGATGCGCGCGGGCGCGATGGTGCTGACCCCGTTCTTCTCCGCCGAGTTCACCGTCCTGGTCTTCGGCGCGGTGTTCGGGGCGAGCTACCTGGTGACCGTGGTGGCCACCACGATGTGGATCGCGAAGATCCTGCCGCGCGGGCGCAAGGGCACCGCGATCGGCGTGCTGTGGGCGCTGCACATGGTGGCGGTGGCGGTGAGCAGCCAGCTGGGCGCGGTGATCGCGGACCGGTTCCACAGCTACCTGCCGGTGATCGCGCTCAGCGCGGTCATGACGGTCGGCGCGGCGCTGCTGGTGTCGTTGCAGCCGGACCCCGACGCGGTCGGCCCCGAGGTGAGCCGGACGCCCGCCGCGGCGTGACGGCGGCGCGGGCCATCGGGTTTCCCGATGGCCCGTTCGGCGCAGCGGGGCGTTCCGCAGGGCGGGAAGGGGCATTTCAGGGACCGGGTTCTTTTTCCGGTGCGAGTGCAATCAGCCATACGGTGTTCCGACTCTTCTTCGATTGCCCCGCAACACCGGGGTGTGGCACTGTTTTTCCCAGCCGGAGCGCGATGTCGCGGCACCGCGGCTGCTTCCCGCGCGGTGGTCCGCCACGGGGCGACGCCGCCTGCCCGACCGTCCCGCGCCACCGCCTCCGCGCGGCACTCGGCACGAACACCGGGCACGGAAGCACAGGGGGATTCCCGCAGTGAGCGAAAAGCGGCTGGTCGTCATCGGCAGCGGTGGTCAGGCGTTCCGGGAATACGCGCTGGAGGCGATGGCGGGCGAGGCCGACCTCGTGCTCCTGGAGAACCGGGAGCCCACCTGGCAGAAGCCGCACATCACCGACTTCCGGGTGGTCGACCCGGCGGACGTGCCCGCGCTGGTCGAGGCGGTGCGGGAGGTCGCGCCGGACGGGCTGCTGACCTACGACGAGAGCCTGGTCGGCACGGTCGCGCGGGTCGCCGCCGAGGTCGGGATCGCGCACACCTCGCCCGAGGCGATCCGGCTGTGCAAGGACAAGTCCGCGCTGCGCGGGCACCTGGCCGAGGCCGGGCTGAGCCCGGTGCGGTTCGCCGTGGCGCACACCGAGCAGGAGGCCGTGGACGCGGCGGGGCGCGTCGGGTTCCCGCTGGTGTGCAAGCCGCTCGCGCTCGGCGGGAGCATCGGCGTGGTGCGGGCCGACGACGAGGCGGGGCTGCGCGAGGCGTTCGCGATCGCCGCGACCGCCAAGGCCGGGGACGGCACCGCGTCCAAGCTCGCGGGCGTGCTGCTGGAGGAGTACCTGGAGGGGCCCGAGTTCAGCGTCGACTGCGTGGTGTGGGACGGGGTCGCGCACCCGCTGGTGGTGGCCGAGAAGGTGCTGGGCTTCCCGCCGTACTTCGAGGAGCTGGGGCACGTGGTGCCCGCCGAGCCCTCGCCCGCGATCGACGAGGCGGTGCGGCTGGTGCGCGAGGCGCACCGGGCGGTCGGGCTGGACCGGCTGGTGACGCACACCGAGTTCCGGCTCACCCCGGACGGGCCGCGCATCATCGAGATCAACGTGCGCCTGGGCGGCGACCTGATCCCGCTGCTGGGCAAGCTGGCCAGCGGGGTGGACCTTGCCGCGTCGGCGGCGCGGGTGGCGGTCGGGCTGGCCCCGGAGACCGAGCCGCTGCGCTCGGAGGTGGCCGCGATCGTCATGGTGTACCCGGACCGGGCCTACCGGGTGGACGGCGTGCGGTTGCGCCGCGACGAGGCCGAGTACCCCGGTCTGGAGCGGCTGACCACGTTCCTGCCGCCCGGCACCGAGGTGCGGCTGCCGCCGGAGGGCTTCCTGTCCCGGCTGGGCTTCGCGATCGTCACGGGCGCGGACCGGCGGGAGTGCCTGGAGCGGCGGGACGCGGTCGCGGCCGACCTGGTGGTGGACGGGACGCCGCTGTGAGCGCGGGGACCGGTGGGGCCGGGACCGGTGGGGCCGACGAGCAGCGGTCGGTGCTCAAGGTCATCCTGAGCTCGCCGCGCCCGGTCTGGATCCTCGTCGCGGGCGTGTTCGTCAACCGGTCCGGCTCGTACTTCGCCACGTTCCTGACGCTGTTCCTGGAGCAGCTCGGGTTCACCCTGGCCCAGATGCCGCTGATCCTGCTGGCCGTCGGCGTCGCGATCCCGTGCGGGTCGATGCTGGGCGGCTGGGTGTCGGACCGCTTCTCCCGCAAGGCGTCCCTGGTCGGGTCGACGCTGCTGGCGGCGGTCGGGCTGGCCGTGATCGGCTTCGCGCCGACGAAGGCGGTCGCGCTGGTCGGGGTGTTCGCGGCGGCGCTGTTCGCGCAGTCGTACCTGCCCGCGGCCTCGGCGCTGCTGGTGGACCACACCCGCGAGCGGGACCGGGTGCCGGTGTTCGCGTTCTTCCGGTTGGCGCTGAACGTGGGCGCGGCGGTGGGGCCGGTGCTGGCGATCGCGATCACCCCGTACGGGCTGGAGTCGCTGTTCCTGGTGAGCAGCGGCGCGTACCTGCTGTTCTCGCTGGTGCTGTGGCTCGGGTTGCCGAAGCCCGCGGCGCGGGTGGCCGAGGAGGCGTCGGCGGACGAGGTGGCGGCGGGCGGCAAGCGCTTCCCGGCGCAGCTGGTGCTGTTCTTCACCGGCGTGCTGCTGATCACCGCCGTGTACGTGCAGTACTCGTCGACGGTCCCGCTGGCGGTGGCGGACTTCCACGACGCCAAGGTGTACGCGGGGCTGCTGACGCTCAACG
>NZ_JBQGCX010000661.1:0-2290 GCF_052038725.1 Actinosynnema sp. | reverse complement strand
GGGGTCGTAGGACAGGCTCCACGGTCTCACCGCCCGCGACTTGACCAGGAACGTCATCGTCCCGTCGATCGCGCGCGGGATGCGGTGGAACTCGTGCGCCAGCATCGTCCCGGACACCCCGGCCCGGCAGTCGGCGCTGCGCAGCGGGGCGACCTCGGAGATCGCCGTGCCCTCGGGCGCCAGCCGCACGCGGTAGCGCTCGTGCAGGTAGCCGCCCGACAGGATGACCGTGCAGAAGTGGTAGCGGTGGTTGTGGACGGAGTCGGCGTAGCCCGGCCGCCAGTCCCGCTGCGGCTTGTACTCGTGCAGCCAGAACGTGAACGGCTCGGCGGGCTCGTCCCGCAGGCACCAGGCGAAGTGCGTCGTCGTCTCGCGGGACCGGGCCACCACGCGCGTCTCCTCCCTCGGGCCGAGCGCGCGCAGCTCCTCCCTCAGCCGCTCGCGCAGCCCCGGATCACCGGCCCACGCGGAGAAGCCCTCCGCGACCCGGTCCCAGTTCACCGGGCCTGGTGGGTGGTCGTCCGAGACGAGGGCGGCGAGCTCCGCGAGGGCGGAGATCTCGGTGGTGTGGGTCAGCACTGCTTATCAGCTCCCCAACTGAGCAGAGGCGGAGAATTCCCGGCGGAAGTGGTGGAACTTCGCCTCCAGTGCGTCGAACGCCGGTTCCGCCAATGCGGTCCCGGTGATCTTCTCGAAGAGCGCGAAGAAGTCAGCCCGAGCGGTCGCGGGAGTCAGCGAGAAGTGGAACCCCGCCTTGGAATTGCTGATCCTGAGGAACTCGGCCCTTTCCATCCCGTAGAGAAAGGAACCCTCGGAGAACCTCAGCGTGCGCGGGTAGAGCCGCATCGAACCGGACGCGGTCCCGGTGTACAGGGTCAGCCAGGCGCTGTCGTCGAACAGCTCCAACCGGTCCAGCGGCGGGTCGGACACGATGGTCACGTCGATCCGGCTGGCCCGCCCCCGCGCCAGGAACAGGCCCACCAACCCGACCGCGACCTGCTCGCGCAGGTCGGCGCGGATGGTGTCGTAGTCGCCGTCGGAACCCGCGTTGCGCAGCAGGTACCTGGCCCTGCCGGTGATCGCGTCCTCGTCGGCCGGGTCGGCGAGCACCACGCGCAGCTCGCACTCGGACTTGGCCAGCAGCAGGCGGGACGCGGCGTACCGGCCCGCGAACCCGCGGAAGCAGTACAGCCTGGTGCGCTCCAGGTCCTGCATCATGAGCTGGTTGAACGCCGGGTCCGGCTTGGCGGTCGGCTCGAACACGTGGCTGGGGAAGAACTCGCGGTCCAGCGCCCGGTACTCGTCGGTCAGCTCGCGCAGCGCCTTCCGGCTCTCCGCGACCACCGGCTCGACCATCGCGCGGCGGGTCGCCGTGCTGGTCACGAGCGTCTGGGTGAACCCGACGACCGCGGACACCAGCGTGCTGGAGGCGAGCGCGGCGACCAGGTTCCTCGCCGTCCCCTCCGCCATCCCGCTGGAAATCACCATCGAGATCCCGGAAGTGGTCACCAGTATCAGCAGGAGAAGCCCGGTCCGGGTCCAGAACAATTCCACCAACAGCTTCATGCGGACGCCGTCCGGCTCCGCCGACACGGTGTCACCTCCTTGGACGGCACACGAACGGATCAGTGCCGCGTGGTGTTATGGTTGGTGCGGGGAGCAACTGTACGCGGGGCCGCAGTTTTGCGGAAGGCGTATTTGGTTGGACATTTTCAGTGAATTTTCCCCACCACCCGTTCAGCCTGCGCGGGCGACCTGGGCGAGACGTCCCCGTGCCCGCCCCATAAGCTCGACCACCATGCGTACCGTCGGCCGATCGGCCCTGGCTCTCGTGTCCTTGCTGTCCGCCGGAGTGGCGCTGACCGCCTGCACCCCCAGCGACCGCCCGTCCACCCAGACCGGGGAGAACACCCCCGCCGCCACCGCGCCCGCCGCGCAGACCGGCGGCAACAAGGTCAGCAAGCCCTCCGGCCCGCCCTGCCAGCCCGAGCAGTACCAGGTCACCGGCGACTTCGGCCAGAAGCCGACCATCACCGTGCCGAAGGACTGCGCCCCGCAGGACGGCCTGCTCTCCCGCGACCTCAAGGAGGGCGAGGGCGTCGAGGCCAAGGCGGGCTCCACGGTCACCGTCAACTACGAGCTGGTGACCTTCAGCGACGGCCAGACCGCCGACTCGTCCTTCGAGCGCGGCGCGACCTTCGACGTCGAGGACCTGGGCAACGCCCCGGTCATCAAGGGCTGGAACCAGGGCCTGGTCGGCATCAAGGAGGGCGGTCGCCGCCTGCTGGTG
>NZ_JBQGCX010000660.1:0-3593 GCF_052038725.1 Actinosynnema sp. | reverse complement strand
CGGTTGCCGGCGCCGCGGAAATGGCGCATCCCGCCCTGCCGCGACGCGGCACGCGCTGGTTGCGTGCGGGGCCTCGGGCGCTATTGTCCGCAGCGCGCCCTCGTAACGATCGCGCGAGACCGACCGGCTTCGGGAGCACGGCGGTCTTCTCCTCCGCCCCGCCCAGCGCGGCCTTGCTGATCCTCGTGGTCGCCTCGTCCCGGTCGGCCCCCTCGCCGCGCCGGGGCCACCCGGCCTCGGCGAGCTTGGCCTGGGCGGCGGTCGTCGAGCCGTCCGACTCGTCCTGCCCGTCAACCGGTTGCTCAGCCACCCGAGACCTCCCTGCGCGACCACCGTCGGCAGCGAGGTTACCGCGCGCCCCGCGACCACCCGACGGTCGTGGGGCGTCCGCCGTCGCCGCCGGTCAGGCCGATCGCGACTCGCCGTGCCTGCCGCACGAGGCCGTCCACCCGCCGGGCGTCACCTGCACGACCATCCGCCGCGCGCACGCCCCGCAGAACCGGGGCGGGTCGACCACCCCGAGCCGCCGCGCGCACGCCCCGTGGTCGGCCCCGTCCCGCGCCCGGCCGCAGTGCCCGCAGTACACCTCGCCCGCGCTCACAGGACCTCGTTCAACGCCTTGATCGGCATGGCCAGCTCCGCCAGCATGTCCAGGTCCTCCTGGGCGGGCCGCCCGAGGTTGGTCAGGTAGTTCCCGACGATGATCGCGTTGATCCCGCCGAGCATCCCGCGCTTGGCCCCGAGGTCGCCGAACGTCAGCTCCCGCCCGCCCGCGAACCGCAGGACCGTGCGCGGCAGCGCCAGCCGGAACGCCCCGACCACCCGCAGCGCCTCCGCGCCCTCCACCACCGGGTAGTCCTCGTACGGGGTGCCGGGGTTGGGGATGAGGAAGTTGAGCGGCACCTCGTCGGGTTCGAGGGCGGCGAGCTGGGCGGCGAACTCGGCCCGCTGCGCCAGGCTCTCCCCCATGCCGATGATCCCGCCGCAGCACACCTCCATGCCCGCCGCGCGGACCATGCGCAGCGTGTCCCACCGCTCCTCCCACGAGTGCGTGGTGACCACGTTCGGGAAGTGCGAGCGGGCGGTCTCCAGGTTGTGGTTGTAGCGGTGCACGCCCATGGCGACCAGCTCGTCCACCTGCTCCTGGGTGAGCATCCCGAGCGAGCAGGCGATCTGGATGGGGTTGCCGTCGGCGCGGATGGCCTCGATCCCGGCGCGGACCTGCGCCAGCAGCCGCGCGTCCGGCCCGCGCACGGCCGCGACGACGCAGAACTCGGTGGCCCCGGTCTCGGCGGTCTGCCTGGCCGCGCGGACCAGTCCGGGCACGTCCAGCCAGGCCGAGCGCACCGGCGAGGGGAACCGGCCGGACTGGGAGCAGAAGTGGCAGTCCTCGGGGCAGCCGCCGGTCTTGAGGGACACGATGCCCTCCACCTCGACCTCGGGCCCGCACCAGCGCACCCGCACCCGGTGCGCGAGCGCGAGGAGTTCGGGGATCCGCTCGTCGGGCAGGGCCAGCACCCGCCGGACCTGCTCCTCGGTGAGCCCGACACCGCCTTCCAGCACGCGCTCCCCGGCCTCGGCGAGCACGTCGCCCGGCTGCTCGGCGCCGCTGGGCGCGGCCTGCTCGGGTGCTGCGGACACGACTTCTCCTCACGGTCGGCGGGTGCCGTCGACGACCGAGTGTGCCCGAGCGGGGCCGTCAGGTGACAGAGCGCGACGGGTGTGTCAGCAGGTGTGCGGCGCGGAGAACTTGTCCGGGTCGAACGTGCCGCCGAACCACGGCGACAGCCCGGCGCGCGCGACCTCCAGGAACTCCGCCCCGCTCAGCGCGCCCGCCCCGTCCGGCAGCACGCCCAGCAGCGGCGCGCCCGCGACCTCGGGCAGGTCGGCGAGGTTGCAGCGGGCGGCCAGGTCCGGGTGCTCGGGCCAGCGGCCGATGACCACGCCGATCGACTCCAGGCCGCGCCGCACCAGCACCTCGGCGGTGAGGGCGGTGGTGTTGAGGGTGCCGAGGGCGGCGTGGGCGACGACGAGCACGGGGGCGTGCAGCGCCCAGGCCGCGTCGGCGAGGGTGGCGCCCCGGTCGTCGAGCGGCACGAGCAGGCCGCCCGCGCCCTCCAGGAGGACCAGGTCGTGGGTGTCGTCCAGCTCGGTGGCCGCGCCCGCGATCTCGGCCGGGTGCGCGGTGGGCAGCCCGGAGCGGCGGGCCGCCGCCGCGGGGGACAGCGGGTCGGGGTAGCGGCGCAGCTCACGGGTGGTGACGGGGCCCGCCATCCGCTGGACCTCCGCCAGGTCCCCCGGCTCGCCGGGGAGGACACCGGTCTGCACCGGCTTGAGGACGGCCACCCGGCGGCCTTCGGCTGCCGCGATCGCCGCCAGCGCGGCCACGACCACGGTCTTGCCGACGTCGGTGCCCGTGCCGGTGATCACGAGGACGCTCACGGCCCACCACACTACGACGACACGCAGCGTTGCCGTGAGTGGCGCTCTACAGTCACCGGCATGGGTGAAATCGTGGTTTACAGCGCCGACTGGTGCGGGGACTGCCGCCGGGCCAAGGCGTGGTTCAGGGAGAACGGGGTGCCGTTCACCGAGGTGGACGTCGAGCACGACGAGGTGGCGCGCGAGCGGGCCGTGGAGATCGCGGGCGGGCGCAAGAACATCCCGGTGGTCGTGCTCGCGGACGGGACCGTCCTGGTGGAGCCCACGAACACCCAGTTGGCCTCGGCCGTAGCGGTCGAGGGCTGACGGCCCGTGGGGAAGGGGGCGCGCCGCAGGCGGCGGCAGCGGCAGGGGCAGCGCGCCCGCGACGAGGCGCGGCTCGCGCGCCGGACCGCCGGGCCGGTGGTCCGGGAGCGGTCGTGGTTCGAGCGGCTGAGCACCGGCAAGCAGGTGTGGCTGGTGCTGGCCGCGATCCCGCTGGGCGTGCTGGGCCACTACGTCCTGTGGTCGCACGTGGTCCCGCTGGTGGGTGAGGTCGTGGCCCCGATCCCGGTGGTGTCCACGGTGGTGGGCTGGCTGTTCGCGGGCGCCGCGTTCGCCGTGGGCGGGATCGCGATCCTGGTCGGGCGGTCCGGCGGGCCGGAGCGGGCGCGGCCGTGGCGGCGGGCCACCTGGGCGTGGGGGTCCGTCGCGGTGCTGATGGCCCCGGTCAGCGAGTGGTCGGACGTGCCGCTGCCGGTGGACTACTTCGGCGGGGTGTTCGCGGGCGCGTGGGGCGTGCTGGTGGCGCCGCTGGCGCTGGTCGTGGTCGCGCTGCTGTGGGCGGTCGTGGCGCGGTTCTCGGCGCGGGCCAGGGCGTACGGCGAGGGCGAGGGCGGGAACCGGCTGCCCGCGTGGCTGCTGATCGGGTACTCGGTGCTGCTGCTGGTGTGGGGGTCAACGCTGCTGCGCCAGTGAGGACGCCTCGGCCGCGGCGACCACGGCGGCGGCGATGTCGGCGACGTCCCGGTCGGTGCACACGAACGGCGGCATGGTGTAGACGAGGTCGCGGAACGGCCGCAGCCACACCCCGCGCTCGGTGGCGGCGGCGGTGGCGGCGGCCACGTCCACCTGGTGGTCCAGCTGCACCACGCCGATCGCGCCGAGCACCC
>NZ_JBQGCX010000659.1:0-2564 GCF_052038725.1 Actinosynnema sp. | reverse complement strand
GTCCGGCTCACCGTCCGGGCGGAACCGCTCGGCGAGGCTGATCGTCAGGTCGGCCCTGGCGGTGCCGGTGGGCGCGGACTCGTGGCCGATCTCCAGCCCCGGCAGGGCGAAGTCGCCGGACGGCGCGTTCTGCAGGCCGAGGACCACCTGGAACAGCGGGTGGTGCGCGAGCGAGCGGGCCGGGTTGACCGCCTCCACCAGGTACTCGAACGGCACGTCCTGGTTCGCGTACGCGGCGAGCGCGTTCTCCCTCACCCGCCCCAGCAGGCGGGTGAAGCTCGGGTTGCCGGAGGTGTCGGTGCGCAGCACGAGCGTGTTGACGAAGAACCCGACGAGGTCGTCGAGCGCCTCGTCGGTGCGCCCGGCGATGGGACTGCCGATCGCGATGTCCTCGCCCGCGCCGAGCTTGGTGAGCAGCGCGGCGAGCCCGGCCTGGAGCACCATGAACACGCTGGCGCCCTGCGCTGCGGCCAGGTCGCGCACCGCGCGGTGCAGCCGGGCGGGCAGCTCGACCCGCAGCACGTCGCCCCGGTGCGACGCGACCGCGGGGCGCGGCCGGTCGGGGGGCAGCTCGACGCACTCGGGCAGGCCGGCGAGCGCACCGGTCCAGTAGGCGAGCTGCTCGGCGAAGCGGCTGTCAGGCGCGGTGGGCTCACCGAGCAGGTCGCGCTGCCACAGCGCGTAGTCCGCGTACTGCACCGGCAGCGGGGCCCACGCCGGGGCCTCGCCCCGGCAGCGGGCGGCGAACGACGTGGCCATGTCGCGGGAGAGCGGCCCCATGGACCAGCCGTCCGCCGCGATGTGGTGCACCACGATCAGCAGCACGTGCTCGGTGGGCCCGGACTCGCCCGATCCGGTCTCGAACAGCTCAGCCCTGATGGGCGGCTGCTCGGCGAGGTCGAACCCGCGCCGGGCCGAGTCGAGCAGCGAGCCCGCACCGGCCGGGTGCACGAGCAGCGGCGGCGGGGCGGGGTCGAGCACGTGCGGGTGCGGCACCCCGCCCTCGTCGCGGACGACCGTGCGCAGGCTCTCGTGCCTGGCCAGCAGGTCGCCCAGCGCGTTCCGCAGCGCCTCCCGGTCGAGCGCGCCGGTGAGCCGCAGGGCGAGGGGCATGTTGTAGGTGGCGGAGGGCCCGTCGACCTGGTGCAGGAACCACAGCCGCCGCTGCGCGAACGACAGCGGCACCCGCTCGGGCCGCTCGACCGGGACGAGCGCGGGCCGGGCGGCCCCGGCCGCGTCGAGCCGCGCCGCGAGCCCCTCGGGGGTGGGCGTCTCGAACAGCGCGCGCACGTCCAGCTCCACGGCCAGCACCGCCCGCACCCGCGACACGAGCCGGGTGGCGAGCAGCGAGTGACCGCCCAGGTCGAAGAAGTCGTCGTCCACGCCGACGCGGTCGAGCCCGAGCACCTCGGCGAACAGCCCGCACAGCAGCTCCTCGCGCGGCGTGCGCGGCGAGCGGCCGGGCCGGGCGCCCGCGTCGGGCGCGGGGAGGGCGGCCCGGTCGAGCTTGCCGACCGGCGTGAGCGGCAGCGCGTCGAGCACCACGAACGCCGAGGGCACCAGGTGCTCCGGCAACCGCTCGACCAGGTGGGCCCGCACGTCGGCGACGAGCCCCCCGGTCCCGCGCCCGGCAGGCGTGGTGGTCAACTCGCCGAGCGGCCGGACCGCACCACCCCGGTGCGGCTCGACGAGCGCGGCCGGATCGGCGAAGACCACGTCCACGGTTCCGGCGAGGTCACCCCAGGTGACCCAAGCCCGCACCCCGTGCGCGGCGGCGAGGGCGTGCAGCTCCTCGGGGTCGACGGCGAGCTCGGACTCGTCCACCCCGAACCAGCTCGACGCGGTCGCACCCCCGCCGAACGCACCCGCCCGCCCGACGCCGAACGCGGCAGCACCGGCCACCCCGCCCTCCGCCCCGCCCCGCACCATGAACCCCGGCCGGGCAGGACCGCTCGCCGCAGACCCGGTCGCAGCCAGCCCGCCCGCCGCAGACCCGGTCGCGCACAGCCCGGCCCCGGCAGGCCCGGTCGGGCTGTCTGCGCCGGCTGCGGGCCCCGTTCCCGGAGCGGCACCGCCCGGCCTGCTGCTCCCCGGCCCGAAATCGGCCGCCGAGCCCGCCGAACCACCCGCGAGCGGCACGCCGGCCACCCCGTCCCCGGTCGCGCTGCCCGCAAACGCCGCCCCGGCCAGCCCGGCTTCCTCCGGGCCACCCGCAAACACCGCCCCAACCAGCCCCCCGCCCGCCGAACCACCGGCAAACGCCGCCCCGGCCAGCCCGGTCCCCTCCGGACCGTCCGCAAACGCCGCCCCAGCCAGCCCGGCCCCCTCCGGGCCACCCGCAAACGCCGCCTCGACCAGCGCGGTCTCCGCGGTGAGCCGGGCGTTCGGCACCCCGGTGACCCGCACCGGCAGCCCGGCCGCGAGCAGGGCGCGCAGGCCGTCGAGCCCGCGCGCGTCCGCCCACCCGAGCTCGGCCACCTGGATCGGCTCGGTGCGCAGCGGGGTGCGGCGCAGGGTCGCGTCGTAGCGGTGGCGGGTCAGCTCGTTGTGGGCGCGCCCGCGCT
>NZ_JBQGCX010000658.1:0-4188 GCF_052038725.1 Actinosynnema sp. | reverse complement strand
AGTGTGGTCGCGCGCACGCTTCTGTTTGCGCCGTGCGTGGCTCGCGACGCGCAGCGCGATCTCGAACAGCCACGTGGTCATGCGCGCTTGGCCCGTGAACTCGGGCAAGCGCCGGTGAACCACCTGTCGCTCACCTCCCGCGAGCTCCACCTGCTCTGCGAGACCGCCGCCGCCCCCTGGCCACTGCCCCTCCCCGAACCGCCCACCGCCCGCACCTGGTCCGACCACCTCGCCGACAA
This sequence comes from Actinosynnema sp., assembly GCF_052038725.1. Classification (NCBI taxonomy): domain Bacteria; kingdom Bacillati; phylum Actinomycetota; class Actinomycetes; order Pseudonocardiales; family Pseudonocardiaceae; genus Actinosynnema; species Actinosynnema sp. The sequence goes on along the minus strand of NZ_JBQGCX010000658.1, from coordinate 3,949 downwards.
CCGCCGCGTCTCCGCCGCCCTGCGCGCCAGGGGCCTGGCCGACCACCGGGGCCCCTCCGGGCACGTCGCCGACCTCGTCACCGCCCTCTCCGGCGACCGCGTGCACTGGGAGGGCGCCTCCGGTGTCGCCGTCGGGGTCCGGGGCGGCGGGGTCGCGTTCGCGCTGCGGCCCCGCGGGGCCGTCGTCGCCGTCACGGCCTGCCTGCCCGACCTGCTCCCCGTCGTGCTCCTCGCCGCCGAGCCGGTCCTGCCGCCCGCCGACTGCCTGCCGCTCACCGCGCCCGCCGCCGCCGTGGCCGCCGCGGGGCGGGCGCCCTCGGGCGGCGCGTGGGAGGTGCTCACCGCGCACGGGGTCACCGGGTCCTCGGCTCGCGGGTGGACCGGCTTGCTCGCCTCCGCGCTCGGTGGCGGTATGTGCACGGCCCAACCCCGACTCCGCCGTTCGGGTGAGGCCAGGCGAAGCCCGATCCGGTGGCTCGACACCCGTCGTGGACGGCTGCTGGTGGTCGAGCGGGACGGGTGGCTGAGCGCGAACCCGTTGCCGCAGGGGGAGCTCCGCCGCCTGGTCGCGGGAGCGTGCGGCTGACCAGCGGGTACCGGGACCGGAGGCCCGTTACCTTTCCGACATAAAAACTTCAGTCGCTGCAAACTTGCACTATGTGCAGCTTTCCGCCTACCCTCACTCGTATGGGGGAAGGTTTGCGCGACCGCAAGAAGCGGCTGACCAGGCAGGCGCTGGCCGACGCCGCGCTGGACCTGGTCACCGAGCGCGGACTCGACGGCATCACCGTCGAGGACATCGCCGCAGCCGCGGGCGTCTCCGCCCGCACGTTCTTCAACTACTTCACCACCAAGGAAGAGGCCCTCCTCGGGCCCGACCCCGACGCGGGCCCGCGCCTGGCCCGCCGCATCCTCGACCAGCCCGCCGACCTCGCCCCCCTCGCCGTGCTGCGCGCCGCCCTCCTGGCCGAGCTGGCCGAGGAGACCGCGGGCCGCGACGAGTGGCTGCGCCGGATGCGCGTCATCGAGCAGAACCCCGTCCTGCTGCCCAAGGTCCTCGCGGCGGGCGAGCAGGTCGAGCGGCACATGGTCCGCGCCCTCGCCGAGCGCACCGGGCACGCCGAGACCGACGCCCACCCCATGCTGCTCGCCGCCTCCGCCAACACCGCGTTCCGCGTCGCCGCCTGGCGCTGGGCCAGCTGGCCGGGCGCGGGCGACGCCCCCCAGCTCACCGACCTGATCGCCGAGGCCTTCGACCTGCTGGCCTGCGGCTTCGCCCTCCCGAGTCCCCCGCACCACCGATCCGACGAGGAAAGATGACCGACACCGCTGTACCCGCGACCGGGGCCCCGAGCACCTCGCGCCGCGACGTCGTCCAGGCGATGACGGGCCTGATGCTGGGCATGTTCGTGTCCATCCTGGCCTCGACCGTCGTCTCGAACGCCCTGCCGCGCATCATCTCCGACCTCGACGGCTCGCAGTCCGTCTACACCTGGGTCGTCACCGCCGAGCTGCTCGCGATGACCGCCACCGTCCCCCTGTGGGGCAAGCTCGCCGACCTCTACAGCCGCAAGCTGCTCATCCAGCTCTCCCTCGGCCTGTTCGTGGTCGGCTCGCTCCTGGCGGGCTTCTCGCCGAACGTCGAGGTGCTGATCGTCAGCCGCGTCGTCCAGGGCCTCGGCGCGGGCGGCATGACCGCGCTGTCCACCATCGTGATGGCCGCGATGATCCCGCCGCGCGAGCTGGGCCGCTACGCCGGTCTGTTCGGCGCCGTCTTCGGCATCGGCACCGTCGCGGGCCCGCTCATCGGCGGGTTCCTGGTGGACACCTCGTGGCTGGGCTGGCGCTGGTGCTTCTTCATCGGCGTCCCGTTCACCCTGGCCGCGATCGTGCTGCTCCAGCGCACCCTGCGCCTCCCCCTGGTGCGCAAGGACTCGGTCCGGATCGACTACCTGGGCGCGGCGCTGATCACCGGCGGCGTCTCCACCCTGCTGATCTGGTCCACGCTCGCGGGCGGCTCGTTCGAGTGGGTCTCCGCCTGGTCCGCCGTGCTGGTCGGCGGCGGCGTGCTGCTGCTGGCGCTGGCCGTGTGGGTCGAGTCCCGCGCCGCCGACCCGGTGGTGCCGCTGCGCCTGTTCGCCAACCGCACCGTCAGCCTCACCACCCTCGCCAGCGTCCTGGTGGGCGTGGCGATGTTCGGCGGCACGGTGTTCCTGTCGCAGTACTTCCAGATCGGCCTCGGCAAGACCCCCACCCAGGCGGGCCTGATGAGCCTGCCGATGGTGTTCGGCCTGTTCCTGTCGTCCACGATCGCCGGCCAGCTGATCACCAAGTGGGGCCGCTGGAAGGTGTTCCTGGTCGCGGGCGCCGCGATCATGGTCGTGGGGATGCTGCTGCTGTCCACGATCGACGCGAACACCACCGTGCTCGTGGTCGGCGCGCACATGGCCGTGCTCGGCGTCGGCGTCGGCATGGTGATGCAGAACCTGGTGCTGGCCGCGCAGAACGACGTGCCCGCCAAGGACCTCGGCGCGACCACGTCCACGCTGACCTTCTTCCGCAGCCTCGGCGGCTCGATCGGCGTGAGCGCGCTCGGCGCGGTGCTGGCCAACCGGGTGTCCACGCTGATGACCGAGAAGCTCACCGCGCTGGGCGTGCCCGCCGACATGCTCGCCAGCGGCGGCGGCCACACGGCGGTGCCGGACCTGTCGGCGCTGCCCGAGCCGATCCGGCTGGTGGTGCGCGACGTGTACGCCACGGCCACCGCCGAGCTGTTCCTGATCGGCGCACCGATCGCCGCGATCGCGCTGCTCGCGGTGCTGTTCATCAAGGAGAAGCCGCTCAAGGAGCAGAGCGGCGACGAGCGGCTCGCCGCGGAGCTGCCGCACTGACCCGAGGCTCGCGCGTGACTGCGGACCCCCGTCCCCGGCCCTGGCAAGGGGGGTCCGCTGCTTGCTCCGGGCGGGTGCGGGCGTTCCGCCGGGAGCGGCGTGGTCCCGCCGATCAGCTCGCGCGGTCCCGCCCCCTCGGCGGGCCCGTGCGACCGGACCGGTGGGGCGCGGCGGTCAGAGAAGACCGCCCAGGAGGGCGCCGAGCAGGTTCTTCACCAGGTCCAGCACCGTGCCGAGCAGACCCATCACTACCTCCCGTTTTCCCCTGAACTTGTCCGCTCACCCGAGCGGTAGGCTCAAAGGTAGGACGAGGGAACGACCAGGGGTAGTGGTCTCCCCGGGACAGACGCATCAACTCACTCGGCGGTGGGTAACGCTTTCGCGCGTCACCCACATTGTGTGAATGGTGACGCCCCGCCCGTGCCTGGCAACCGCCGCCCGGCACTGGTCCATTCGGACGCCTACGCGCTGCGGTGTTACCCGCAGCGATCCCCGCCCTCCGCCCTCCGCCGAACGGCGCCCCGCCCGCCGTCGCGGCGCGGTCGGGCGGGCATCCCGCATTCGGGCGGTTTTCCGGCGGCCGGTGTATTTGGCCGTGACCGTTCCGCTCATGCACTAGTGGTGACTGGGGAGTACCACGCACGGGGGGAAGTGGGAGATGACATCGACCTTGCAGGCCCGACCGCGCGCCGACCGCTTCGAGCGGCTGCTGTCCGACCGGTCCGGGGTCAGGCTGCTCGGCGTCCCTGAGGTGAGCGGGGCCTCGCGGACCCGGCTGCTGGACGAGTTCGCCGCGCTGGCCTCGGCGCGGGGGGCGCTGGTGGCCAGGGGACGGGCGCGCGGGGGCGCGTACGGGCTGTTCCAGGACGCGTTCGGCTCGGTCTCCGCGCACGGCCGCGAGCGCGACGTGGTCCTGCTGCTGCGCGGGCTGCTGCGGGCGCCGCGCGCGCTCGGCATGACCGAGGACGAGCTGCGCCGCGCCGTCGACGCGGTCCTCGGCGCGCTGCCGGGACTGGTGCTGCTGCTCGACGACGTGCACCTGGCCGACCGGCCCTCGC
>NZ_JBQGCX010000657.1:0-2309 GCF_052038725.1 Actinosynnema sp. | reverse complement strand
CCTGGACGCGGTCGAGGACGTCGCCCTGGACCTCGGCGTGACGCCGGACCAGGTGGCGATCAGGTGGTCGATGGCCAGGGGCGTGATCCCGATCATCGGGCCCAGGGACCTGGCCCAGTTCACGTCGAACCTCGCGGCGGCCGAGCTGGAGATCCCGGCGCACCACCTCGACCGGTTGACCGAGGTGAGCGCGCCGCGACTGGGGTACCCGCACGGGCTGTGGGTCGAGCACGACCGGGTCGAGCGCAAGCGGCTCGCCCCGGTGTAGCGCTCAGACCGTGACGACGATCTTGCCGAGCGGGCGGCCCCGCGCGTGGTCGACCAGCGCCGCGACGGCGTCGTCGAGCGGGTACCGGCGGGCGATCGGGGTCGTGAGGGCGCCCGCCAGCGCGGCCTCGGCGACGGCCTCGGCCCCGGTGCGCTCGTCGCCGGTGTGCATCACGAAGCCCAGGTCGACGTCGTCGCGCCCGAGCTGCTCGGGCCGGGGCGGCGGGAAGACGATCGAGAGCAGCCTGCCGCCCGGCCGCAGGGCGCGGGCCGCGTCGGGCAGGGCGTCGGGCAGGAGCGCCAGGTTGAGCACGACGTCGACGCCCGAGGGGTAGGCGCCGTGCCCGACCACGTGGTGGGCGCCGAGGCCGCGCAGCAGGTCGGCGCCCGCGGCGGTGCGGGCGGTCGCGGTGATCTCGGCGCCCGCGGCGGCCAGCACCGGCACGAGGGTGAGGCCGACCGGGCCGGTCGCGCCGACGACCAGCACGCTCTCGCCGGGGCGGACCTTCGCCGCGGCGGTGAGCGCGAGCGTGGTGCCGCCCGCGATCGGCAGGGACGCGGCCAGGTCCGGGGACAGGGCGGACGGGCGGTGGCCGATGGCGGGGGTGTCCGCCTCGAACACCGCGTGGTCGGCGAGCGCACCGGTGCTCAGCGACGGGCGTCCGGGGTCGGCCACCGCGCGCAGCTGGCGGGGCAGGGCCATGCCGAAGACCTCGTCGCCGGCGCGGTAGCGGGTCACCCCCGGTCCGGTCTCGACGACGGTTCCGGCGAACTCGTTGCCGGGGGTGTAGGGGAACTCCAGGTCCAGCAGGTCGCGGAAGCCGCCGGTGAGCACGCGCAGGTCGGTGGGGTTGACCGCGGCGGCGGCGATCCTGACCAGGACCTGGCCGGGGCCGGGGGTGGGGACGGGCAGTTCGGCGAGGGTGAGCTGGTCGGGGTCCCCGTAGCCGGTCGCGACGAGCGCCCGCATGGTGGTGCCGGTTGTCATGGGTCCACCGTATGGAGGACCGGGTGCGGCAGTCGATGCTGCGACGACTCACTTCCTTGCTCGTTTGCCTCACCTAGGATGGCCGGGTGGACCTCGTCGCGGACGTGCTGGAGGTGTCCGGCGTGCGCGGCGCGCTCGGGGCGCGGATCGAGGCAGGCGGGCGCTGGGCGGTCCCGCTGGCGGGCTGCTCCTCGGCGCTGCTGCACGTGGTCCTCGCGGGGCGCGCCTGGCTGCGGGTCGGCGACCCGCCGTCGTGGCTGGAGCTGTCGGCCGGTGACGTGGCGCTGCTGCCCGCCGGACCGCCGCACGTGCTCAGCGGCTCCCCGGACGTGCCGGTGGCCGACCCGGCGGAGGTGGTCCGGGCGCAGGAGGCTGGCGAGGTGATCCGGCTCGGGGACCGGCCCGCCGACACGCGCGTGCTCACGATCGGCTACGACTGCGACCACACCGTGCGCACCCAGGTCCTCGGCGCGCTGCCCGAGCTGGTGCACATCCGGGGCGACCGGGGCGCGGAGGGCTTCGACGACACCGTCCGGATGCTCGCGCGGGAGCTGGCGCGCCCCCGGCCGGGTGGGCGGGCGGTGCTGAACAGCCTGGTCGACGTCCTGCTCGTGCAGCTCATGCGGGCCTGGTTGCCGACCCAGCCCCGGCAGGTGGGCACCTGGCTGGGCGTGCTCGACGACCCGCTGGTGCGCGGCGCGGTGGAACGCCTGCACGCCGAGCCCGCCCGCCCCTGGACCACCGCGTCGCTGGCCGCCGCCCTGGCGGTCTCGCGCGCGACCCTGTCCCGCCGCTTCCCGGCGGCGATCGGCCAGAGCCCGGCGGCGTACCTGGCGCAGTGGCGGATGGACCTGGCGGCGGTGCGCCTGCGCCGGACCCGCGACCCGGTGGAGTCCGTCGCGGCGCGGGTGGGGTACCGGTCGGCGCCCGCGTTCAGCCGGGCGTTCACCCGGTCCAGGGGGATGACGCCGGGGCAGTACCGGGCTGGTGGTGGGGCCGGGGGCTGAGGCGCGCACTGCCGGCGCGTTTCGTGGGAGCGCTCTCGCCTGACATC
>NZ_JBQGCX010000656.1:0-6817 GCF_052038725.1 Actinosynnema sp. | reverse complement strand
GTGCGGGGGCCGGGCGGGCGGGTGATCGCTGCGGCCGGGGGGCGGGTGGGCGAGGCTGCGCCGGGTGGCGTGGGTGGGGCTGCGGCGGGCGAGGGCGCTGCGGCGGGCGGCGGTGAAGCGGCGGGCGGGCGCACGGCTGCGGGTGGCGGTGGCGCGCGGACCGGTGGTGGCGCGGCAGGCGGGCGGTCGTGGGGCGCGCTGGTGTTCGACGCGACCGGGATCGACTCGGTCGGGCGGTTGCGGGAGCTGCACGCGTTCTTCCAGCCCGTCGTGCGCTCCCTCGCGCCGTGCGGGCGGGTCGTGGTGCTCGGGTCGCCGCCCGAGGGGGCAGCCTCGCGCGCGGCGCAGCGGGCGCTGGAGGGGTTCACCCGCAGCCTCGGCAAGGAGCTGCGCCGGGGCGCGACCGCGCAGCTCGTCCAGGTCGCCGAGGGGGCCGAGGGGGCGATCGGGTCCACGGTGGAGTTCCTGCTGTCCGGGCGCTCGGCGTACGTGTCCGGCCAGGTCGTGCGGATCGGGCGGGCCGAGGTCGCCGCGCCCGCCGACCGGGAGCGACCGCTCGACGGCCAGGTCGCGCTGGTCACCGGGGCGGCGCGGGGGATCGGAGCGGCCATCGCCGAGGTGCTCGGCCGGGACGGGGCGCACGTGGTGTGCCTGGACGTGCCCGCCTCCGGCGCGGCGCTGGCCGAGGTCGCGGGCCGGGTGGGCGGGTCGGCGTGCCACGTCGACATCACCGCGCCGGACGCGCCACACAAAATCGCCGGGCTGCTGGCCGAGCGGCACGGCGGGGTGGACGTGGTGGTGCACAACGCGGGCATCACCCGCGACCGCACCCTCGGTCGGATGACCCCGGACGAGTGGGACGCCGTGCTGTCGGTGAACCTCGCCGCCCAGGAGCGGCTGAACGGCGAACTCCTGCGGGTGCTGCGCGGTGGTGGCAGGGTCGTGGGGGTGTCGTCGATCGGGGGCGTCGCGGGGAACGCGGGCCAGACCAACTACGCCGCCAGCAAGGCCGGGGTGATCGGCCTGGTGGAAGCGCTCTCCGAGGAGCTGCGCGGGCGGGGCACCGCGAACGCCGTCGCGCCGGGGTTCATCGAGACCGCGATGACCGCCGCGATGCCGCTGCTGCCCGCGCTGGTCGGGCGGCGGCTCAACTCGGTGGCGCAGGGCGGGCTGCCGGTGGACGTGGCCGAGACCGTGGCGTGGCTCGCGCACCCGGCGTCGGCCGGGGTGACCGGCAACGTCGTGCGGGTGTGCGGGCAGAGCCTGCTGGGGGCGTGATGGCGAACCTGGGACTGCTGTACGCGAGGGCCGCCCTGTCGGGGTTCGCCCGACGGGGCGAGGAGCTGCCGGAGGGTGAGCGGTCGGCGCGGGTGCTGGTGGACCGGGAGCACCTGGCCGAGTACGCGCGGGTGTGCGGGTTCCGGCGGCGCGACGAGCTGCCGGTGACCTACCCGCACGTGCTGGCGTTCGCGCTGCAGGTGGACCTGATGACCGCGCGCGGCTTCCCGTTCCCGCTGCCGGGGCTGGTGCACGTGGCCAACCGGGTCACCCAGACCAGGCCGCTGCTGGTGGGCGAGCCGCTGGAGCTGCGGGTGCGGCTGGAGGAGCTGCGGGCGCACGAGCGCGGTCGGCAGTTCGACGCGGTGACCACGGCCGAGGTCGACGGCGAGCGGGTCTGGGTCGATGTGTCGACATATCTACGGCGCGCCGCCGGGGGTGGCGGGGCCCGGTCGGGCGGGGTGCTGGAGCCGCCGGAGCCGAACGCGGTGTGGCGGGTGCCCGGCGACGTGGGCAGGCGGTACGCGGCGGTGTCCGGCGACCGGAACCCGATCCACCTGTTCGGGCTGGCGGCGCGCGCGTTCGGGTTCAGGCGGGCGATCGCGCACGGGATGTGGACGAAGGCCCGGTGCGTGGCGGCCCTGGAGGGCCGGATCGGCGGGGCGCAGGTGGTGGACGCCCGGTTCAAGACCCCGCTGGGGCTGCCCGCGCGGGCGGAGTTCTCGGCGCGGCCGACGGCGGAGGGGTGGCGGTTCGCGGTGTGGAGCGGCGGGCGGCCGGTGCTGGAGGGGTCGGTCAGCGGGTGAGGTTCCCGGCCTCGTTCACAGCAGTTGAAGAGTTGTTCGGACGCCCTGGCTTGAAACATGCTAATTCCAACCCTTACCAGCAGCACCGGGTCACTTCGGCAGCCGGACGGGCAGGTATGGACCTGCCGCGCCCGGCTCCGTCTAACGACCCATCGCTGCGAGCACTTCGCGGGTGAGCAACGCGAGTTGGGTCAAGAGGATGATGGCGCTGTGCAGGGCTGGGCTGCTACCCCAGCCCTGCACAGACCTCGACCTGCGTTCTTGAGGCTTCCTCTTGTTTTTTCTTGGCATTCACCCTCCCATCCTGGTCGGCTTGGTGCCGTTTTCAGACCGGTTGCCGACGACCCCGGTCCGACGCGCCGTGGACCGGGAGAACGGAGAGCGAAGAACCAGACCACCACCACTGGCTGTAGCGGGTGCAGCGAGTTTGCACAGATCGGCAAACCTCACGCAACCAGGGGTGTGGACAACCCTGTGGATAACTTGGGTCGACAACCTCGCATCGAACTCCGAAGGAGTGCCGACGCACGGGAAGCACGGTGTGCGAATTTCTGCTAAACACGCAACTCTGCGAGACAAGGGCTCGACCGATGACCTTACTCGCGCTTGACTTGCTACGGGTTGTGGAGAATCGTGGCACAGTTGACGGTCGGCTCACACCCAAGCTGCAGACCGTCGACACTAGATCACTTTTTTCAGAACCAGTACCGCCTGGAGGCGCGACAGGCGCACTTTCCCAGACCTTTCACATGAGACCGATTACGAGCGCCGCTCGACTTCTCAATCAGCTGCGATACCGAACTGCGCCACAACCTGGCCTAGACCAGTAAGCGAAAAAACTTGGACCAGCAACTTCGAGCGCTCTCCGACAAGAGAGAGTCGAAGACTACGCTGGTCTCACTGCGGCGAGCGCCCCCCGACGCCCGCCGCGCCCCCTCACCGCACCTGCACCCCCGAGATCGCCCGCGCCACCACCAGCCGCTGGATCTCCGAGGTGCCCTCGAAGATCGTGAACAGCTTCGCGTCGCGGTGCATCCGCTCCACCGGGTGGTCGCGGGTGTAGCCCGCGCCGCCGAGGGCCTGGATCGCGCGCTCGGTCGCCCAGACCGCCACCTCGGCCGCCTTCAGCTTGCACATCGAGCCCTCGCCCGCCGTGAACGGCACGTTGTTGCGGGCCATCCAGGCCGCCCGCCACACCAGCAGGCGGGCCGCGTCGATCTCCACGCGGACGTTCGCCAGGTCGAACGCGATCGACTGGTTCTCGATGATCTTCCGGCCGAACGCCTCGCGGTCCTTCGCGTACGCCAGCGCGTACTCGTGCGCCGCCCGCGCCACGCCCACCGCCATCGCGCCGACCACCGGCCGGGTCGACTCGAACGTCGCCATCGCGCCCTGCACGCCCGCGCGCCGCCCCTCGCGGGCCCGCGCCAGCCGCGCCTCCAGGCGCTCCCGGCCGCCGAGCAGGCAGCGGCCGGGCACGCGCACGTCGTCCAGGAACACGTCCGCCGTGTGCGAGGCGCGCATCCCGTGCTTGCGCACCTTCGCGGGCGACGACAGGCCGCGCGTCCCCGGCGGCACGACGAACCCCGCCTGGCCGCGCGCGCCCAGCGCCGGGTCCACGACCGCCGTGACCACGTGCACGCTCGCGATGCCCCCGTTGGTGGCCCACGACTTCTGGCCGTTGAGCACCCACTCGTCCGCCGCCTCGTCGTACACCGCGCGCGTCCGGTAGCCCGCCACGTCCGACCCGGCCTGCGGCTCGGACGCGCAGAACGCCGCCACCCGCGGGTCGGACTCGTCGCCGAAGCACTCCGGCACCCACTCGGCCAGCTGCTCCGGCTCGCCCGACGCGAGGATGCCCGCGACCGCGAGGCCCGTGCCCATCAGCGACAGCCCGATGCCCGCGTCGCCCCAGAACAGCTCCTCGGTGGCGATCGGCAGCGACAGCCCGACCGGGTCGGCGAACCAGGTGGCCAGCGACTCGAACCCGTACAGGCCGATCTTCGCCGCCTCCCGGATCACCGGCCACGGCGTCTCCTCGCGCTCGTCCCACTCCGCGGCGGCGGGCCGGACCACCTCCGCCGCGAACCCGTGGACCCAGTCCCGCAGGTCGCGCTGGTCGGGGTTCAGCTCCAACGAGAAGGCGCCCACGTCAACCCCTCGGGATGTCGAACAGGCCCATGAACCCGGCCGCCAGGCCCAGGTCGCCCCGGACCTTGAGCTTGCCGGTCATGAACAGCACGGGCGCGGAGGCGTTGCCGGTCGCCAGCTTCACGAAGTCCGTCGGCCCGGCCGTCACCACCGCGCGCGGCTCGCGGTCGAGGTCCTTGGCGATCGAGCAGCGCTCGTCCTCCACCACGACCTGGTAGCGGTCCTCCTCGGCCCCGGTGAGCACGAAGTGCACCACGGCCCGCGTCGCGCCCGCGCGCTCGGGCCGGAAGTGCCGCTCCATGCGCCGGAACACCTCGTCCAGCACGCGCCCGCGCACGGCGGGCCTGGCGAACGCCTCGTCCAGCTGCCCCTTGGACGCGCGCGACACCAGGCGGGCGAAGTTCGGCGCGCCCATGGCGGCCAGGTCGAGCGGGGCTCCCGCGTCGGCCAGCGCCCCGAGCGCGGCGAGCAGGTCGGCGAACTCGCCCTCGCTGAGCCTGCGCGGGTCGACGCCCTCGGCGATGGCGTTGACGTCGGCGGAGCGCAGCGCCGGGTCGTCGGGGCTCGCGCCCTCCAGCGCGGAGATCAGCTCGGCGGGCCTGAGTCCCGCCACGGCCTCGGTGGTGAGGTCGATGGACACGGTGGCACCTCCTCGTCCCTACTGGACCGTGAACCTACTCGCGAGTAGGTAGGGCGGCAAGGGGGTTCGCTAGCCTTGGGGTGAACGATCCAGGGGGTGTGATGGCAGCAGAGCAGCAGGTCCGCGCCGGTCGGACCAAGCGGCTGCCGCGCGCGGTGCGCGAGCGGCAGATCCTCGACGCCGCGGTGGACGTCTTCTCCCGGCTCGGCTTCCACGCCGCGTCGATGGACGAGATATCCGAGGTCGCGGGCATCTCCAAGCCCATGCTGTACGCCTACCTCGGCTCCAAGGAGGAGCTGTTCACCGCCTGCACGCGGCGCGAGTCCGCCAGGCTGATGGAGGCCATCGCCACCGGCGTCGAGGTCGACCGGGCGGCGGACGTCCAGCTGTGGACGGGACTGCGGGCGTTCTTCGGGTTCGTCGGCGAGCACCGGGCGAGCTGGCTGGTGCTGCACCGCCAGGCCGCCTCGCAGGGCGGGCCGTTCGCGGCCGAGCTGGCGGAGCTGCGCGGGCGGGCGATCGGCCTGGTGGCGGAGCTGGTGGCGCGGGCCGCCGAGGAGGCCGGGGTGCCCGGCACGGGCGCGCGGGACGCCGAGAGCATGGCCGCCGCGCTGGTCGGCGCGGGCGAGTCGCTGGCCGACTGGTGGCTGGACCACCCCGACGAGCCGTCGGGGGTCGTGGCGGCGCGGTTGATGAACCTGGTGTGGATGGGGTTCGGGGACCTGGTGGACGGGCGCGTCTGGCACGCACCGGCACGCGGGTGACGTGGGGCCGTTCCTTCCCTGTGCACCGGGAAGGAACGGTTCTGCGGCAGATCAGCCGATCGACGCCAGCAGCCAGCGGCGCTCGTCGGCGGTGGACGGGACCGGCGGCCAGCCGTTGATCCGGGCGATCAGCACCCAGTAGTGCTCGGCCCTCGGGTCGCCGAACTCCCGGAGCCACGCCCACTGGCCCTCGGCGTCCTCGGTCCCCAGCTCCCCGGCGAGCCGCGCGGAGATCTCCCGCACGATCTCGCGGGACCGCGCGGACCCCGGCTCGACGCCCGCGTCGATCGCCTCGCGCGCCCGCGCCACGGCGATCCCGAACACCTCGGCGTTCCGCTCGCCCCCGGTCATCTCCACGCCCTCGGCGCGCATCTCCTGGTGCCGCTCGGACATCCGCCGGATCGACGCCCGGAAGTCCTCGTCCCGCACCAGGTTCGCCAGCTCGATCCACGCCTCCACCTGCTCGGGCGACGGGTCGTCCGGCAGCTCGATGCGGACCGAGCGCATCATCGACTCGAAGCCCGGCTCCAGGTCGAGCCCCCCGAAGACCTCCTCGAAGAAGTCGTCGAGGACGCGCTGCCGCTCCTCCTCGGACAGCTTCGCCAGTTCGTGCACCATCTCCACCTCCCCTGATCTCGCCACCGCGCGCAGCACGGACCGGCGCAGCCGCAGCACCCGCAGCTGCGCGTCGATGGCCTCCGCGTGCGTCCGCGCCACCTCGGCGACGGACACCTCGCGCTCCAGCACGCGCCGCGCGGTCGGCAGGTCGAAGCCGAGTTCGCGCAGCGTGCCCAGGAGCTTGAGGCGGGACAACCCGTCGGCGTCGTAGCACCGGAACCCGCCGGACGTCCGCCCCGCGACGGGGACCAGACCGGAGTCCGAGTAGAACCGGACGGCCTTGACGGTCATGCCGGTCAGCCGGGCCAGGTCGCCGATCGAGTAGTACCGCACGGGGAACAGCCTGCAATCTCCGGTGAGGGGAGAGTCAAGACAGAAAAGAGCCGCGCCACCCGGTAGAGGATGACGCGGCTCTTCGGGGAAGGGCTCAGTACGTGATCGCCACGGCGGGGTCGGCCAGCAGTGCGCCGACGTCCGCCCGGAACTGCGAGCCCTGCTGGCCGGCGACCCCCCGGTGGTCGAACCTAAGCGCCCGCCGGCCCACCCTGCGCGGCACCACC
>NZ_JBQGCX010000655.1:0-3919 GCF_052038725.1 Actinosynnema sp. | reverse complement strand
GCTCCCTGCTCTGCGCCCTCGCCCCGGACATCACCTGGCTGCTGACCGGCCGCGTCGTGCAGTCCCTCGGCGCCGCGGCGGGCGTCGTGCTGTCGCGGGCGATCGTGCGCGACCTGTTCGACGGCGTCGCGATGACCCGCTTCTTCTCCACCCTCATGCTGGTCAACGGCGTCGCCCCGATCATCGCCCCGGTGATCGGCGGGCAACTCCTGGTCGTCGCGAGCTGGCAGGCGGTCTTCCACGTCCTGACCGGCCTCGGCGTCCTCCTCCTCGTGGCCGTCCTGCTGGCCCTGCCCGAGTCCCTGCCCGCCGAGCGCCGCAACGCCCGCCCGCGCGACACCCTGCGCAGCCTCGGCGCGCTGCTCGCCGACCGGGGCTACCTGCGCCACGTCCTCGCCGCGGCGCTGGTGTTCGCCGCGGTGTTCGCCTACATCTCCGGCTCCTCGTTCGTGCTCCAGGACGGCTACGGGCTCAGCGCGCAGCAGTACAGCCTCGTCTTCGGCCTCAACGGGGTCGGCACCGTGCTCCTGGGCGCGGGCAACGGGTTCGTCGTCGGCAAGCTGGCCTCCGAGCGGACCCTGCTGCTCGCCGGGACCGCCGTGACCGCCGTCGCCGCGCTCGGCGCGCTGGCCGGCGCGCTCGCCGGGTGGCCGCTGCCGTGGCTGCTGGTGTGCCTGTTCCTGGTCGTGGCGATGATGGGCGTGGTGCTGGCCAACGCGACCTCGCTCGCCCTGGCCGGGCACGGGTCGGCGGCGGGCGCGGCGTCCTCGCTGCAGGGGCTGCTCCAGTTCCTGGTCGCCGGGATCGCGGCCTCCGCGATGAGCTGGGGCGGTCAGGCGACGGCGGTGTCGATGGGCGCGACGATGGTGGTCTGCTCGGTCGGCGCGCTGGCGCTGCTCGTGGTCCGCCGCACCGCCTGAACCACGTCCCGAATTCCACCCGAAACGATTTCCCGGACAGCGGGAGGTGGTTCGGAGTATCGTCCGCAGCGCCGTCGCCGAACGCGCGGAACCACTGCCCGGAAACGATTTCCGGGACTTCCGCGTGCCGGTGCCGGGCGCTTCGCCGGGGGGCTCGCGGATCAACCACCCAGGGGGTCGTCGTGGAACCTGCTGACCGATTAACGCCCGCGCGGGACGAGGTCACCCGCCACCTCTGCGCCGCCGCGCACCTGGACCCGGAGTTCGCCGACAGCGCCGTCCGCGAGTTCCTGGGCTCCCCGAACCGGGCCATCCCGCCCTCGCCCGGCGTCGACAGCGACGCGGTGCTGCGGGAGGCGCTCGCCGCCCGCGGCAGGCGGGTCCTGCGGGACGCCGCGCTGCTGCTCCTGCTGGTGGTGGCCCTGCTGACCGAACCGCTGGTGCTCGTGCTGTGGCTGCTGGTGGGGCTGCCGTTCGCGTTCCGCAAGCCCGACCCGAGGCGCGGCGGGAAGCCGCGGCAGAACCAGGGGGCGCTCATCGCGCTCGGCGTCATGGGCCTGGTCCTGGTGTACGTGCTGATCTCGTTGGAGGAGTACAACTCCTCGCCGCGCAGCCGCTACGACCGCGAAGCGGAGCTGATCCCCGGAATCGACAGCCAGTTCTTCGTGTTCGCCGCGATCTTCTTCCTGCTGGCGCTGCTGCTGCTCCTCGCGGACCGGCTGGCCGTGCACAACCTCGTGTACACCAGTTTCCAGCGCGGGAACTTCACCGGGGCCAAGCGGTCGCGCAGCTGGTTCGGGGAATGGCGCTTCTCGGCGGACACCGTGCGCGCGCACGAGAAAGGCCTTGAGGAACTGCGCCGCGCGGCCGTCCCCGACGACCGGCCCAGGACCGTCGTCTACCGGGGCGAGCGCCCGTTCGTGGGCACCGGGCTCGTCTACGACCCCTGGTCGCTCGCGCTCACCCTGGACCCGGAGGAGGAACCCGAGCGGGTCGGCGGGCGCCCGGTGGACGTGGACCTGGGCGAGCTGTACGAGGCGCTCGCGCACGGGCTGACCGAGCTGGTGGCGCCGTCGTCGCTGTCCCCGAGCGGGCGGCTGACCGGGTTGCGCGTCAGCGAGCAGGTGGTGGCCTCGGCCGCCGAGCTGGCCAAACGGGCCGACGACCCGCGCGCCGCGGGCCTGCTGCCCGGCTCGCACGGCAGACCGCCGCTGACGCTCACCGCCGAGCGCGCCGCCGGGATCGCGCGGGAGCCGCAGGAGTGGCTGCGGTACTTCCGCTGCTTCCAGGTGGAGAGCTGGGACCGGCAGCTGGTGGTCACCTGGTACCTGCACCTGGGCTGCGACGACGGCAGGCTGTACGTGGAGTGGACGCCGACCGTGCTGATGCCGGTCCGCGCCGCGTACAAGGACATCGACGCCACCCGCCCCACGGTGCTCAAGCCGGTCCGCGAGGCGCTCTCCCGCGCGTTGGCGCTGCCGCTGAGCGTCCTCGGCCGGGCCAAGGCGCTGGTCACCCGCCTGGCGGGCCCGTCGCGCTCCCTCTCGCCGTCCGAGCGGTACGGGGCGGAGCGCAGCCTGCGGGAGCTGGGCGCGGGGGACGTGGTGCTGGACTACTTCCAGCGCGCGGACCTGGAGCGCTACGCGAAGCTGATGGACCGGCAGCTGCTGCGGACCCTGGGCCGCTACCTGGAGCGCAAGGGCGTGACCACCACCGAGTTCATGCGCCAGGCCACCCAGGTCGCGGACCGGCACATCCACATCAAGGGCTCGGTCAGCGGGAACGTGTTCATCGGCGACCGGAACACCGTCGGCGGGAACGCGGAGGAGGACGACCGGAAGTGAGGGGCGACGTGGGCGGCGGCGGCAGGATCGAGATCGGCGGCAACGCGACCGGGGCGGTGTTCCAGGGGGACAACAACACGATCGGCGACGTCCACGCGAACTCCGCGCCCGCGCCCGAGCGGGTGCGGGACGTGCGCGGGCTGCTCGCCGAGGCGCGCGCCGAGGTGGAGTCCGCGCCGGAGGGCGCACCGGGGCGCGAGGCGGCGCTGGCGGCGTTGGAGGACCTGGACGAGGAGCTCGCGGAGGCGGAGCCGGACCGGGGCGCGGTGGTGAAGCAGGCCCGGCGGTTGTCGCGGCGGGTGACGGCGGGACTGGTCGGCGCGGCGGCGGTGGCGGGGCTGGTGGAGCGGGTTGTGGAGCTGTTCGGCTAGGGAGGGTCTGTGCGTTCTCCGCTGAAGTGCGGCCGTACCGGCGGCGGTGTGGGCCAGACTGCGCCACTGGGGCTCGTGGAAGCCGATCAACCGCACCGGGGTGAGCGCCGATGAGCGGGATGCTCGACGTGATCGACCTGGTGGCCAGCTGGGCCGAGGGCAGGGAACGGCAGGGGAGCCCGGTCGCTGCTCTCGGCCTGCTGGTCAGCGACGCGCTGGCGCACGACCCGGCGTTCCGGACCTGGCTGGACGAGACGACGAGCGGGGCGGTGACTGGGCGGAGCAGGCTGCGGGTCGCGCTGGCGCTGGAGGAGGCGGCCGAACGCGATCCCCGCTTCGGCCGCCACCTGGCGGAGGCGGTGGGCACGGCCACCTCCGCGCCGCTCGAACCGGCCGGGTTCCCGGTCGTCCGGTTCGGCGGGGTGGTCGCCGACGACGTGGACGTGGTCGGCCCGCTCTTCTTCGGCCGTGACGACGCCGAGCGCGACCTGGCGGACGGCCTGCTGCGCGACGGCTTCCTGCCCACCACGGTGTACGCGGAGGTGCTCAACGGCCGGAAGAACCTGATCATCGGCCGCAAGGGCACCGGGAAGAGCGCGATCTGCGTGCGCCTGTCGATGAACGGCGCCGTGCCGGGGGAGACCTGCCTGATCACCCCGGACGACGCGGTCGGCGAGGAGCTGCGCCACTTCGTGCTGGGCGGGCTCACCAACGCCGCGGCGAAGGCGCTGCTCTGGCGATACGTGCTCGCCGTCCACGCCGCCCGCTTCCTCGTGCGGCACGC
>NZ_JBQGCX010000654.1:0-1774 GCF_052038725.1 Actinosynnema sp. | reverse complement strand
CGCCGGGTGGCGAGCGGAGCGCCACCCGGCGTTCCGGCGTTCGCGGTCGCGCGGAAGCGGTCCCGCGCGGTGCGGAGAAGCGCCCGGTGTGATCCAGATCGCGGAAACGCCCCGAGCCCGCCGCACGACGACGGGGTGTCGTCGCACGACACTTCCTTTCCCACGGGGGACTCCAGGTGAAGAAGCTGGTCGCGGTCACCGCGGTGCTGATGCTCCTCGGCGGTGGCACCGCCCTGGCCCAGGACGGCGAGGTCCTCGACGGCCTCATCTGGTTCGACCGGAACGGCAACGGCGTCGTCGACGCAGGTGAGCCCGCCCTCGCCTCGGGGAAGGGCGTCCGGGTCTTCAACGCCGCCACCAAGGAGCACATCGGCGACTACGGCACCGACGCGAACGGCCGCTACCGCGCGACCGGCCTGCCCGCAGGCGTCCCGCTGGCGATCTACAACGCCAACACCGACCGCTACGCGACCACCACGCCCTCTTCGGTGTTCCGCACCGGTGGCGCGACGCTCGACTTCGGCATCCGGGGCGGCGTCGTCACCGGCTCGGCCTTCGTCGACGCGGACCGGGACGGCGTGCGGGACGCGGGCGAGCGCGAGCTCCAACCCGCGCACCGGCTCGGCGGCCTCACCGCCACCGGCTCGTACCGCGTCGAGGACGTCCCCGAGGGGGACCACGAGCTGGTGCTCGCCGACCTGCGCGCCCAGGGCCTGCTGCCCTCCGCCGTCACCGCGGAACTGTTCGTCGGCAAGGGCGAGCAAGTCCGCCTGGACACCCCGTACTTCGCGCCGCGCGCCGACCTCGTCCTCGGCGCGCTCAAGCTCGGCCCGGACAAGCCCGGCGCCCGCGCCACCGGCGACGAGGTCGAGCTGTCCTTCGCCATCACCAACTCCGGCGAGGCGGCGGACGGCGTGCGCTTCACCGTCGACCGGCCGAAGGCGAAGCTGCTCTCCATCGGAGAGGGCGTCGTGGCCGAGGGCGACGGCTTCGCGCTGACCGCGCCGCTGGAGCCGGGCGCCACCGCGACCGCGAGGCTCCGCTACGCCCTGACCGACCCGACGATCACCGGTTTCCGGGTCGTCCTCGCGCCGGGGACCTCGTTCGGCGACGGCGACCCGAGCGACAACACCGCCGAGGTGGCGCTCTCCGTCACCGCCCCGCCGTCCAGCACCCCGCCGTCCACCACGTCCACCGCGCCCGGCAGCTCGACGGCCCCCACGACCACCGCGCCCCCGGTCGGCGGCGCCCCGAAGCAGCTGGCCAGGACCGGCGCCGCCCCGTTCTGGCCGCTGGTGACCGGCCTCGCCCTGCTGGTCGCGGGCCTGGCCCTGCACCACGCCGCCCGCACCCGCCGCCGCCGCGCCTGACCCGTTCGGAGGAGCCCCGCGGTTACCCTGCGGCATGGGCATTGTGGTGCAGGTACTGCTGACGGCCGTGGCGGTCTGGGTGTCGACCCTGATCCCCGGCATCGACCTGGAGGGCGGCTCGACCCCGGCCAAGATCGGCACCCTGGTGGGGGTGGCCGTGGTGTTCGGCCTGGTCAACGCGGTGGTGAAGCCGGTGGTGAAGTTCCTCGGCTGCCTGTTCTACCTGCTGACCCTCGGGCTGATCGGCCTGGTCGTGAACGCCCTCATGTTCTGGCTGACCGGCTGGGTCGCGGGCGAGCTGGGCCTGCCGTTCCAGGTGACCGGCTTCTGGCCCGCGTTCTTCGGCTCGATCATCGTGGCGCTGGCGAGCTGGCTGCTGAACCTGGTCTACGAGCGGGCCGTCG
>NZ_JBQGCX010000653.1:0-2533 GCF_052038725.1 Actinosynnema sp. | reverse complement strand
GGCTCCCCCTGCGGTCGGTGGGCGCCCAGCGCGGCGCCGAGCGCGGCGGCCTCCACGGGGTCGCCGAGCCGGGTGCCCGTCCCGTGCAGCTCGACGTACTGGACCTGCTCAGGGCGGACACCGGCGCGCTCGCGGGCCAGCCGGAGCACCGCCTCCTGGGCGCCTGCGTCCGGCACGGTGAGACCGCTGGTGGCGCCGTCGTTGTTGACCGCGCCGCCGCGCACGACGCAGTACACCCGGTCGCCGTCGGCGAGCGCGGCCTCCAGCGGCTTGAGCACGACGACGGCCCCGCCCTCGCCGCGCGCGTAGCCGTTCGCCCTGGCGTCGAAGGTGAAGCACCTGCCGTCCGGGGACAGCCCGCCGAACTTGGCGGCGCCGATGGCCCCCTCAGGGACCAGGTTGAGGTGCACGCCGCCCGCGATGGCCGAGGTCGACTCACCGCGCCGCAGGCTCTCGCAGGCCAGGTGCACGGCGACCAGAGACGACGACTGGGCGGTGTCGACGGTCAGGCTCGGGCCGGTCGTGCCCAGGGTGAAGGAGATCCGGTTGGCGATGACGGCCCGGTTGAGGCCGGTGAGGGTGTGCGGGCCGATCGCCTCCGGCCCGCGCGCGTCCCGCAGGGTGGCGTAGTCGCTCGCGGTGGCGCCGATGAACACCCCGGTCCGGCTGCCCGCGAGGTTGGCGGGCAGGACGGCCGCGTCCTCCAGCGCCTCCCAGCTCAGCTCCAGCGCGAGCCGCTGCTGGGGGTCGAGCGCGGCGGCCTCGCGCGGGGAGATGCCGAAGAACGCCGCGTCGAACCCGTCGACCCGGTCGAGGAAGCCGCCGAGCCTGGTGGGGACCCGGCCGGGCGCGGCGGGATCGGGGTCGAAGAGCGCGTCGGCGTCCCAGCGGTCGGCGGGCACCTCGCGGATGCCGTCCCGACCGTCGCGGAGCATTTCCCAGAAAGCACCGGGATCGGCGGCTCCGGGCAACCGGCAGGACAGCCCGACGATTGCGATGGGAGCAGTTCCGGTATCGGTGAAATCATTCAGAGAGTTCATCTGCCCCAGTCTTCCCAGCAGGTCGAAAAAATTTCCGCCACTCACACGGCCCAGGTCGAGCGCATTCGCCGGATCGCATTCGACCGCTCGCCGCGCTCCGGCGGGCGGGTCGGCCCAGCCGGTCTCAGCGCGGCGCGAGCACGAACTCGTTGCCGGACGGGTCGGTCACCACCGCGTAGCCGCCGCCATCGGCCCACTCGCACGGAACACCGCGTTCCCGCAGCTCGTCGCAGGTCTTGCGGACGTCGTCGCACTCCAGGACAACCCGGCTGAAGCCGCCGACCCGGTCACCGTGGTGCTCGACCCAGGTGTACGGGGTCAGCACGGTGTCGGCGCCGGGCGGGGCCACTTCGACCCACCGCCTCCCGCCGATCTCCACGTCCACCCGCTTCTCGAAACCGAGAACGCCGACGAAGAACCCGATGGCTTCGTCCTGATCCGAGACCGGGATGGCGACCGACGCCGCACGAGTGATCACAGAACTCCTCCGAACCGTGTGCTGAAGAGATTTCTTGTGGCACCATTGCCGACTGGTTCGATTCTTTCGGGAGCAGAGGGGAAGACATGAGGGAGCTTTCCGGGAAAGTCGCCGCCGTGACCGGCGCGGCCAGCGGCATCGGCCGAGCGCTGGCGCTCGAGCTGGCGAGTCGCGGGATGTCGGTGGCGGTGGCCGACGTCGACACCGCGGCGCTCGCGGACACCGCCGAGGCGGTGCGCGCGCTCGGCGGACGGGCACTGGCGGTGCCGACCGACGTGCGCGACGCCGAAGCGGTGGAGCGGTTCGCCGACGCCACCGAGGCCGAGTTCGGCGGGGTGCACGTGGTGTGCAACAACGCGGGGGTCTCGCGGATGGGCCTGTCCTGGGAACTGCCGCTGGAGGACTGGCGGTGGGTGCTCGACGTCGACCTGTGGGGCGTGGTGCACGGCGTCAGGTCCTTCGTGCCCCGCCTGCTCGCGCAGGGGGAACCGGGGCACGTCGTCAACACCTCCTCGGTCGGCGGACTGCTCCAGGCGCCCTACATCGCCCCCTACACGGCCGCCAAGCACGCGGTCGTGGGGCTGACCCGGTCGCTGCGCGCGGAACTGGCCGGGACGCCGGTCGGGGTGAGCCTGCTGTGCCCCGGCGCGGTGGTGAGCAACATGGACCCGAACACGCCCCGCCCCGGCGAGGTCGAGGACCTGCCCGAGGGTGCTGCGGCGCTGGCCGCGCACGCGCGCGCCGCCCACCCGCACGGCATGAGCGCCGAGCGGGTCGCCCGGATGACGGCCGAGGCCGTGCTGTCCGACCAGTTCTACGTGCTGCCGAACCTGGGCGACTTCCTCCCGGCGCTGGAGGACGACTTCGGTGCGCTGCTGTCCGCGCCCACCGGCTAGGCGCTCTCTCACCGGGCCCCTCCCCGGTCGAGGCCGTTCCCGGCGGCGCGCACGAGGTCCGCGAGCGCCGCCGGGCTCGGCCGCTCGAAGACGTCGGCGAGGCGGATCCGGACGCCGGT
>NZ_JBQGCX010000652.1:0-3191 GCF_052038725.1 Actinosynnema sp. | reverse complement strand
ACGACAACCGACCGCTGGCGCGGCTGCACACGCCCCGGCTCAACGCGTTCCTGGGCGAGGTCAGGGAGGCGACCCTGGCGGCGGGCGGGGTGTGGGAGCTGGACGAGGAGATCCGGTTCACGCGGCCGGGGATCGTGCACGAGGGCGGCATCGACCTGGACGCGCCCAGGCCTGTCGGGTGACGGGTGGATGAGTGGCGCCCGGGTGGGTCGCGGGCGACCGGTCGCGGGCGGGCAGGGGGATTCGGTCGTTCGGGGAAGCCGCTGGTGCGGGACCTCCGAGCGGTCCTCGGGTCACCCGGCCAACGACCGCACCCCGTGGTGCCGCTCCCAGTGCTCGCGCCCCTCCCGCAGGCAGTAGGCGAGGGCGCCCAGTGCCGCGAGCCACCCGGAGACGCCCTCGGGCTGGCTGATCGTCCCGCCGGGCGTGGTCAGGTAGCCGACCAGGTAGGAGAAGCCGAGGTAGTGGAGCCCTAGCCAGGGCTGCGGGCCGCGTTCCATGATCCCCATGCAGGTGGCCGACGCCAGCAGCACCCCGACCAGCACCGCCACCTGGGCGGCGGTGTGGAGCGGGGCCGGGACGCCGCCGCGCTCGTTCGCCCAGTCCACCGCGAACGCGCCGCCGACCAGGGCGAGCGCGATCAGCGACGACGGCTGCCGCAGCGCGTCCACCGCGACCCAGCGCAGCGGCGCGGGGACCACCATCAGCAGCAGGAGCACCCCGCTGATCAGCCCCGGTCCCGCGAACACCATGAACAGCCCCTGCTGGGTCTGCTCGTCGAAGTCGAACTCCCCGGACAGCACCGCGCCCAGGAGCGGGACGACGAAGAACAACCCCTCGATCACGACGCCCTGCGTGAACTCCCGCGCCCGCCAGGAGAACGCCCGCGCGCCGCGCGGGATCTCGGGCGGCGGGGCAGGCTGCGCCAGTCCGGCCGCCACCAGCGGGGGCACCTCGGCGCGGCTGCGGAAGCGCCAGGAGAAGTGCAGTCCCACGACCAGCACCGCCAGCAGGGCGAGCAGCAGCGAGCCTGCGCCGCCGTCGCCCCAGCGCTGGGTCATCGGCTCGACGAGCGAGCCGAGCGCGAACACCCAGCCCACCGCGAGCACCACGAGGAGCACCCCGACGAGCGTGAGCGGCAGCGCGGGCGAGCGGCGGCGGGGGTAGCGCCCGGTCGCCACGGCCGTCGCGACGAACCGCCGGACCGCCTTGCCCCGCAGCAGGAACACCGCGCACGCCCCGATCCCGCAGCAGGCCGCGCAGGCGAGCAGCCACGTCCCGCCGCCGTCGAACCCCGAGCCGGGGCGCAGCGAGAACACGCGCACGACCCACTCGGAGAACACCCCGCCCGCCACGAGCGCGACGAAGCCCATGACCACGACCAACCAGCGTTGAGCCCTCTCGTCCACGCCGACTCCCCTCCCCGCGACCGCACCGGTTCCCGGTAGTCGTGGCGTCGGGACGGGGCGTTTCCCCGCGGACCGCAGAACTGCGGCGGTGGAGGGGAATCGTTACGGGAGAACGGGACGGCCCGGACCTGGTGACCGCGCTGGACGATCCCGCGCACCGGGGGCTGTCCGCGCCCGAGCTCCTGGCGCTGCTCCCGGACGGAGCCCGCCACCCGGTCCTGGCCGTCGCCGACCTTCGAGGACTACCCGCGCTCCGCGGGCGACGCCGGGGTCTACCGCTCAGGTGGCCCATCGGAGCCGCGACCCCGCGGGTGATCTCGCTCGGCGCGCAGGTGTCCAGGAGCAGGAGCACGGTGAAAACCCGCTTCG
Source organism: Actinosynnema sp. (assembly GCF_052038725.1). NCBI lineage: Bacteria > Bacillati > Actinomycetota > Actinomycetes > Pseudonocardiales > Pseudonocardiaceae > Actinosynnema > Actinosynnema sp. The sequence continues at coordinate 1,413 of NZ_JBQGCX010000652.1, read as the reverse complement.
CCCCTGACCGGCTGTTCACCTCGCCGCAGGCGCTACCCGTCCGCGTGGTCGTCGCCGAGTCCCGATTCGTGCGCCCGCGTGACGCGGCACCCGGATTCGACCGAGTCAGGAGGGCGAGGGACTGCAAGGGGCGAAGAAGGGCTGAACGAGGTGGCTCGTCGACTGCGGGAGCGGCGAGCGCGGGCGGCGTTCCGGGTGGGGGTGTGCCGCCCGCGCTCGGCGGGGAATCGTGGGTCAGAGGACGTCGACGAAGACCTTGGAGACGGTGACGTCGTCGATGATGTCGATGTCGAGGTTGTTGAGCGCGTCGACCAGGGCCTGCTTGAAGACGAGGTTGTCCTGGACGGTGTTGTGGTTGAGGACGTCCTTGATGGTGGTCTGGAGCAGGGTCAGCTCGTTGCCGGAGAGGACGTGGTTGTTGCTGAGCACGTCGCCGAAGGTCAGCACGGAGTCGGGCAGGTCGATGGGGACCTGGACGGTGGTGTTGATGGTGCAGGTGACCACGTTGACCAGGCCGGTCGGGTCGGAGTTGACGCACGAGGCGCTGGGCGGCGGGGTCGGGGTGGTGGCCTGCGCGGTGGCGTTGGCGCCGAGCGCGGGGAGCAGGGCGAACGCGAGGGCGGCGGTGCCGGTGGCGATGCGCTTGATCACGAGGACTCCTGGTTCTGATCACTTCTCCGTGGTCGCCGGAGTTGGCGTTGGACAAATGCAACCACGTCGTTGAAAAGAAAGCGAATGGCCTTTTCCGGAACCGCACCGGAACATAATGGGAATTTACTCCGATTGCCAGGGAAGAACGATTCAACTTCGAGTTTGCATCATGCGAACTATGCAACCGAATTGCTTGACAGCTTTTTTAAACTGCACCGAACAGGTGTCCACGACCGCCCCCGACGATCGTCGTGGTGTCCGATATGCGCGTTCTTCCGAGGTTTGAAAGCGGATCACGGCGTCGGCGCGCCACCCGACCCGCCGCGCATTCGCCCGCCCGTTGCGGGTGCGCGCGGACAAACATGGGCAAACGAGTGAAGTTGGGGATCGAACCCTGAAAAAGAAAAATAGTGTGACCCAGATCACTCTCATCGGGTGGGCGGTCGGGCGCTCCGCAGGCTCGGCGCCCACTCGCACGGCCTGTCGACACCGGCGACCCGGACGCCGCGCAGTCGGGGCGGGCAGTCCGAGCGCAGTCCCTCCCCGACCGGCCGGGAGCCGCCGTGGACGCACCGCCTGGCTCAGCCGTGGCGCCCGGTTCGCCGGAGTGCCGTGAGCCGGGGGCGCGTGCGGCGGGCGGCGATCCTCGTGGGCGGACGTGGTCGTGGCCGCCGGGCCCCTCGGTTCGGCGATCGTCGCCTGCGCGCGGCGGCCAGGGGCGGACCGCCGCGCACCTCGGGCACGGGCTCGCGGCGACGGTGG
>NZ_JBQGCX010000651.1:0-3227 GCF_052038725.1 Actinosynnema sp. | reverse complement strand
GCCCGGTGGCGCGGGGTGGACGCGGGGGTGACGGTCGCCACCGCGGGCGGTCATCCCGCTGGAGCAGCTCGAAGAGCGGCAGGAGCAGGACGGGGACCCGCGCTCACCCCTCGGGCGTCCACACGTCCGTCCGGCTCATCCCCGCCGCGCGCCCCTTGCCCGAGATCACCAGCGCCATCTTCCGCGACGCCTCGTCGATCATCTCGTCGCCCAGCATCGCCGCGCCCCGCGCGCCCCCCGCCGCCGACGTGTGGTGCTCGTACGCGTCCAGGATGTTCTCCGCGTGGTCGTAGTCCTCCTGCCGCGGGCTGTAGACCTCGTTCGACGCCTCGATCTGCCCAGGGTGCAGCACCCACTTCCCGTCGAACCCCAGCGCCGCCGACCGCCCGGCCACCCGCCGGAACCCGTCCACGTCGCGGATCTGCAGGTACGGCCCGTCGATCGCCTGCTTCCCGTGCGCCCGCGCCGCCATCAGGATCTGCATCAGGATGTGGTGGTACGCGTCGCCCACGTCGTACCCCGGCGGCTGCTCGCCGACCACCAGGGTCTTCATGTTGATCGACGCCATGAAGTCCGCGGGGCCGAAGACGAGCGCCTCCACCCTGGGCGAGGCGGTCGCGATCGCGTTCACGTTCACCAGCCCCAGCGCGTTCTCGATCTGCGCCTCGATCCCGATCCGGCCGACCTCGTGCCCCGCCGCCCGCTCCACCTGGGTCAGCAGCAGGTCCAGCGCCGCGACCTGCTCCGCGCCCTGCACCTTGGGCAGCAGCAGGCAGTCCAGGTTCGCCCCGTCGCCCTCGACCACCTCCACCACGTCCCGGTAGGTCCACTCGGTGGTCCAGTCGTTGACCCGCACCACGCGCGTGCGCGTCCCCCACCCGCCCTCGTTGAGCGCCTCCACGACCCGCCTGCGCGCGTCCGGCTTGGCCAGCGGCGCGCACGCGTCCTCCAGGTCCAGGAAGACCTCGTCGGCGGGCAGGCCGCGCGCCTTGTCGATCATCTTCTGGCTCGACCCCGGCACGGCGAGGCAGGAGCGGCGGGAGCGGGTCGTGCGGTCGGCCACGGCGGGACCTCCTGGGGCGGGGAGCGGGCGAACCGCAGACTGGCACGGGGCCGAACCGGCCGCCATCGGGCTGAGGGCCGGCTCACAGCGGCTGTGGCAGGCTGGGCGGGTGGAGATCGGGCAGGTGCTGGACAACGCGCTGCGCAAGGCCGCGGCCATCTGGGTGGCCCCCGAGGGGCATCCGGCGAAGCTGGTGTGGGCGCTGTGGCGCGACGGCGCGGCGCTGGTCGTCACCGGCGGCGCCGAGCAGCGCGTCGACGGGCTGGCCGACGGCGTCGCGTGCACCGTCACCGTCCGCTCCCACAGCACCCGCTCGCACCTGCTGACCGCGACCGCCACCGCCCGCCTGCTCACCCCGGACGAGAACACCGCGCTCGCCCTGCGCGCCGCCCGGCTCAACGCGACCCCCGCGTGGGAGTCGGTGCACCGGTTGGAGTTCGCGTGATCGAGGTGCCCGCCGGGTTCGGCCAGGGGCTGGACGGCGCCCTGGACTGGATCGCCGCCCTGCCGCGCCTCGCCACCCGCGCGTGCGCGGCCTGGGAGCTGACCCCGGACGGCGACCTGCTGTCCGGCATGACCGCCGTCGTGCTGCCGGTGCGCCGCGCCGACGGCTCCCCCGCCGCGCTCAAGCTGGTCTGGCAGGACGACGAGACCAGGGGCGAGCCGCTCGCGCTGCGCGCCTGGGACGGCGACGGCGCGGTGCGGCTGCTGGAGCACGACGCGGACACCGGCGCGCTGCTGCTGGAGCGCCTGCACGCCCGCCGCTCGCTGCTGGACGTCCCGATCGCCGAGGCCGTCGCGGTCGCCGCGGGCCTGATGCGCAGGCTCGCCCTCCCCGACGCCACCGGGTTCCGGCGCGCCGAGCCGGTCGACGTGGTCGCCGAGAACGCCGCGGTCGGCTCCCCGGCGCCCGCGCGGATCGCCGAGGCCGCCACCGAGCTGGGCCGCGAGCTGACCGCGAACGCCGCGCGCCTGCTGGTGAACGAGGACGGGCACTACGAGAACGTGCTGGCCGCCGACCGCGAGCCGTGGCTGGTGATCGACCCGAAGCCGCTGTCCTGCGACGTGGAGGTCGGCGCGGTCGCCCTGCTGTGGAACCGGATCGCCGAGGTGGACGGGGAGCGCGGCGTGCGCGAGCGGCTGGCCGCCGTGGTCGACGCGGCCGGGATGGACCCGGAACTGGCGCGCGACTGGGCGTTCTACCGGGCGGCGAGCGCGTGGCCGTGGTTCCACGCGCAGGGCTTCGACGTCTCCCCCGGAGCCTGCGAGACGATCACCCGCGCGCTCAGCCCGCGCTGACCGCCGCGCCCCACTAGCCTTGTCCCCGTGGTCGGAGTGAACCGGGTCTTCGCGGCCCAGCTGGCCGGACTGCCCGTGTTCGGGCCGGACGGGGAGTCCATCGGCAAGGCCCGCGACCTGGTCGTGGGCCTGCGGGTGGACCGACAACCCCCGCGCGTGCTGGGGCTGGTGGTGGAGCTGGTGACCCGGCGTCGGATCTTCGTGCCGATGCTGCGGGTCACCTCGATCGAGCCGAACGCGATCACGCTGGCGACCGGGTCGGTGAGCCTGCGCCAGTTCCACCAGCGCGCCAACGAGGTGCTGGTGGTCGGCGAGCTGATCGACGCCCGCGTCACCGTCGGCGGGACTGCGGCCGTGCTGGTGGACGCCGCGATGGAACCGGCCCGCACCCGCGACTGGCGGATGACCAGGGTCGCCGTGCGCGAGCGCACCGGCAGGCTCGCCCGCAGGGGCAAGGTGCAGGTGCTGCGCTGGGACGAGGTCGTCGGGCTGTCGGTGAGCGAGGTCGCGGGCCAGCCTCAGGGCGCCCAGCACCTGGTGGCGATCTTCGAGACGATGCGCGCGGCGGACGTGGCGAGCGCGCTGCACGACCTGCCGCTCAAGCGCCGCTACGAGGTCGCCGAGGCGCTGGACGACGAGCGGCTCGCCGACGTCATCGAGGAGCTGCCCGAGGACGACCAGAAGGACCTGCTGGCGCACCTGGACGACGAGCGGGCCGCCGACGTGCTGGAGGCGATGAACCCGGACGACGCGGCCGACCTGCTCGCGGAGCTGCCCGAGCGGGACAAGGAGCGGCTGCTGGAGCTGATGGAGCCGGAGGAGTCGGCCCCGGTGAAGCGGCTGCTGGAGTACAGCTTCGACACGG
>NZ_JBQGCX010000650.1:0-3760 GCF_052038725.1 Actinosynnema sp. | reverse complement strand
GGTCCCGCGTCCCCTGGCTCGACACCACCTGGCAGGGCCGTCGCTCCCTCTTCCTCCTCGACCTCGCCGTCACCGCCGCGATCACCGGCGGCGCCGCCCTGGAGGTCGTGGCCAGGGGCGGCCCGTCCTCCGTCGTCACCCTCCTGCTCGCCGCCCCCGCCCTCCTGCTCCGCAGGCGCTGGCCCCTGCTCACCGTCGCGACCGGCCTGCTCCTCTCGGTCGTCATGGGCGTGCTCGGCGTGTTCCTCACCGCCCCCCGGACCGTCCTGGTCATCGGCCTGCACACCACCGCCGCCCGCCACGGCTTCACCTGGCGCACCTGGCTCGCCGCCGTCCCCGCCTACCTCGCGCTCCTCGTCCCCGCCTTCCTCTCCGACCGCCTCGACTGGCCCTCCTACCTGATCACCAACGCCGTCTTCACCCTCCTGCCCCTCCTCACCGGCGTCTGGGTGCACCAGCGCGCCAAGGTCCTCGACCTGCTGCGCGAGCGCGCCGAGACCGCCGAGCGCGAGCGCGACCTGCTCGCCGAGCGCGCGGTCACCGCCGAGCGCCGCCGCATCGCCCGCGAGATGCACGACGTGGTCGCCCACCGGGTCAGCGTGATCGCCCTCCAGGCGGGCGCACTGACCGTGATCGCCGACGGCGAGACCGCCGAGGTCGCCGAGGTCATCCGCAAGTCCGGCTCCGCCGCGCTCGCCGAGCTGCGCGACGTGCTCCGGGTGCTGCGCGAGGACGAGTCCGAGGTCGTCGCGCCCGGCCTGCCCGGCATCGAGTCCCTGGTGGCCGACGCGCCCGGCCGGGTCGAGCTGGCCCACCCGGACCCGCTGCCCGAGGTGGAGCCCGCCGTCGGCCGCGCCGCCTACCGGGTGGTGCAGGAGGCGCTGACCAACGCGGGCAAGCACGCCCCCGGCGCGCCCGTGCGGGTGCTGCTGGAGGTGGGGGAGCGGCTGGTGGTGCAGGTCCGCAACGGCGTCCCGGAACGCCCCGGCGGCGCGGTGCCCGGCTCCGGGTACGGGCTGCTCGGGATGCGCGAGCGGGTGACCCAGGCGGGAGGGACGGTGTCCGCGCGGCCGGAGGGCGGCGGGTACGTTGTGCGTGCTGAGTTCCCCTGCTGAACGGACGGCGCGGTGGCGGTCAAGGTGCTCCTGCTCGACGACGAGGAGCTCGTGCGCGGCGGCATCAGGCTGATCCTGGAGTCCGACCCCGACCTGCGGGTGGTCGCCGAGGCCCCGGACGGCTCGGACGTGCTCGACCTGGTCGACCGCTTCCACCCGGACGTGGTGCTCACCGACGTGCAGATGCCCGGCGTCGACGGCCTCGAGGTGGTGCGCCGGGTGACCGCCCTGCCGGACGCGCCCGCCGTCGTCGTGCTCACCACGTTCGACCTGGACGAGTACGCGCACTCGGCCCTGCGCGGCGGCGCGACCGGCTTCCTGCTCAAGGACACCCCGCCCCGCGACCTGGTGCGCGCGGTGCACGTGGTGGCGCGCGGCGAGGCCATGATCTCGCCCGCCGTCACCAAGCGGCTGCTGCTGGAGTTCGCCGCCGAGCCGGCCGGCCGGGCGGAGGCGCGCCGCAGGCTGTCCGGCCTCACCCCGAGGGAGCGCGAGGTCGCCGAGGCGGTCGGCCGGGGCGCGAGCAACGCCGAGATCGCCAAGGAGCTGTTCCTGAGCGAGTCGACGGTGAAGGTCCACATCGGACGGATCATGGCCAAGCTCGACGCGGCCAACCGGACCAGGGTGGCGATCACCGTGCACGACGCGTCTCGCTGAACGGTCCACAGTAGACAATCCGATACTTCTCGTCCCGCAAAGGTTTTCGCCCGGCGACCTCACCCGTTAGCCGGAGACGCCCACCCGCCCCTCGTCGGTAGCTTCCAGGTGACGGTCCCTGCCGCCCGCCCACGAGAGGTGGAAACCCCATGCGCACACCACTGGGAGCACTGGCGATCGCCCTCCTGTTACCCCTGCTGGCCGTCCCGCTCGCCCAAGCGGCCCCCGAGGCGTCCGACTACTGGACCCCGGACCGGATGCGCGCCGCCGCCCCGCTGGACCTGCCCACCGTCGCCCCGTCCGACGTCGAGGACGTCCCCGCCGCCCCGCCCGCCGAGGTCGCGCCGCAGGCGATCCCGAACGGCGGCGGCCCCTGGACCGGGGGCGGCGCGGTCACCACCACCGCGGGCCGCGTCTTCTTCACCTACCAGGGCCGCACCGCCTCGTGCAGCGGCAACGCCGTGACCAGCGCCAACAAGAGCACCGTGATCACCGCGGGCCACTGCGTCAAGCTCGACGGCGCCTACCACACCAACGTCGTCTTCGTCCCCGCCTACGCCAACGGCGCCACCCCGTACGGCACCTGGACCGCCCGCGCGACCTACAGCACCCCGCAGTGGAACGCGTCCGAGGACATCAACTACGACGTCGGCGCGATCGTCGTCAACCAGCTCGACGGCCGCAACCTCACCGACGTCGTCGGCGGCCAGGGCATCGCGTTCAACCAGCCGAAGGCCGCCCCGACCTACGCCTTCGGCTACCCGGCCGCCGACCCGTACGACGGCACGAGGCTCATCTACTGCAGCGGGACCACCTTCAACGCCTTCCTCAGCTCCGGCATCGGCCTGGGCTGCGACATGACCGGCGGCGCGAGCGGCGGCCCGTGGTTCCACGGCTTCTCCGAGGCCACCGGTGTCGGAACGCTGATCTCGGTCAACAGCTACAAGATCGTCATCCTGCCGTTCTGGATGTTCGGCCCGTACTTCGGCGCGGACGCCCAGAACCTCTACAACCAGGCCCAGGCGGCCTGACCGGCGCGGGGGGCGGGCCCGGCCCGCCCCCCGTTCGGCAACGCGCACCAACCTCCCCGATCCGCCCCCGCCACCCCTGCCGGACCTGCCACCCTCACCCGACTTGATCAAGGGAGGCGTCCGTGGGACGTGCAGGGATCGGCGTGAGAGCGGTAGCGGGTTCGGTGCTCCTGGCACTGGCCCCGCTGGGGGCACCGGTGGCGCAGGCCCAGGAGGTGAGCATCACCCTGGCCGCACCGGGAACCGCCATCGAGGGCAGCTACCTGGTCGTGCTGGAGGACGGCGCGTCCGAGACCGCGCAGGCCCTCACCGAGGAGCACGGCGGCCAGGTCACCTCGACCTGGAAGTCCGCGCTGAAGGGCTTCGCCGTCAAGGCGTCCGAGGACGAGGCGAAGCGCCTGGCCGCGGACCCGGCCGTGCGCGCCGTCGCGCAGAACGCCGCGTTCACCGCCACCGACGTGCAGTACAACCCGCCGTCGTGGGGCATCGACCGGATCGACCAGCCCGGTCTGCCGCTGGACCAGGCGGTCCACACCGACAACAGCGCGGCGACCGTGCACGCCTACGTCATCGACAGCGGCATCCGCACCACCCACCGCACCTTCGAGGGCCGCGCCAGCTGGGGCGTGGACCTGGTCGACGGCAGCAGGCAGGACTGCGCCGGTCACGGCACGCACGTCGCGGGCACCATCGGCGGCAAGGAGTTCGGCGTCGCGAAGGACGTCAAGCTGGTCGCCGTCCGCGTCCTGGACTGCGACGGCGGCGGCACCCTGGAGGGCGTCGTCAGCGGCGTCGACTGGGTGACCGCGAACGCCGTCAAGCCCGCCGTGGTCAACATGAGCCTGTCGTCGCAGGCCCCCGGCGGCCCCACCCTGGTGGACGACGCGATCCGCAACTCCATCGGCTCCGGCCTGACCTACGCGCTGTCGGCGGGCAACCGCAACGCCGACTCCTGCA
>NZ_JBQGCX010000649.1:0-4201 GCF_052038725.1 Actinosynnema sp. | reverse complement strand
GGTGATGTATTGATCAAGTAGGAGCGTTGAACGGGACTAACCCTTGGAGCGGTGCAGCGCTCCAAAGCTTGACGTCGAACATGCAGAGCCTGAAGCAGATCGCCGATTCGGGCGGATTTGCCATCAGCAAGCCTGGGGCAGAGGCGTACGTCAAGGCCATCCAGGATGCGGAAGACGACCTGAAGAAGATCGACGCGCATCTGCATCGAATTCAAGAGGAAGTGCGGCTCGGCACCAGCCCTGACGCACAAGCGATGGCGAAGTACAACCTGGAGAACGCCATTGGCGGCCCTGGAACGATAGGGCTCGTCCCCGCGATCGACCAACTGAAGACGGCACTGCGAGAAGCCAAAGAAGCGATGCAGAAGGCAGCCGAGAACTACGACCGGGTAGAGCAGGAAATCGAGCAGACCCACAGGAGTTACTGAATCATGCGGCAAAACTCGGCATCGTCGCGCCGACCGGTCACGAGCACGCTGATCTCAGCGGTTTTGCTCCTGCTCACGGGTTGCTCGACGGAAACGGCGGGATCGCCATCCCCGGCCACTCCCCGGAACAGCGTCCCCGCATCCTCCAGCTCACCCGCACGAGGAGATGGCGGTTCGCTGGCCGACTTCGACACGTGCGCCTTGCTCAACGAGGTCGCGTCCGCACAGAACATCACTGAGATCGAGGCCGACGGCGACACCGCTTGCGCGGGATTTCTCCCGAACCGCGTTGCGGTGAACATCAGCTACCACACCGACATCGGTATTGCCAAAGCCGGCCAGGGGCCGTACGCGGAGGTTTCCGACATGACGGTCGGCTCCCGCAAGGCCAAGCTGATCGAGAAGGCAGTCTCCACCACGTCGTGCGCTGTGGCCATGGAAGTCACCGAGAGCTCGCGTTTCGACGTGGCAACCTCGGGCGATTCCCTGGAGCAGTCCTGTGACGCGGCTACCAGCTTCGCCAAGGCCGTCGAAGCGAAGATCCCCGCATCCTGACGTCCGCGTTCGTCGCGCCTTCCCCTGGGCGCGGTGAACAGCGCTCACGCGCAGTTCCACCCCATCAGCTCCCACATCTCCCGCCCGACCCGCGCCAGGTCGTGCATCCGGTCGAAGTACGCCACGTGCGACCGCACGTCCTCCCGGTCCGTGATCACCACGCTGCCCGACAGCAGCTCCACCACCACCATCCGGTCGTCCAGCACCCGGAACCCGGTGTCCGCGCCCGCCTCCAGGGACGCGAACGGCAGGACGCCGAACTGGACCTTGCCGCCGTCGGACGTCCGGATGCGGTTGCCCTGGCGGGGGCAGCGGGCCACGCCCTCCGGGACGACGACGTGGACGCTGCGGGTCCTGGTGTTCTCCGCCGGGAGGGCGGGCACGGCCGTCGCCGCGTAGACCTTGATCACCTCGGCCGCCTGCTCGGCGCGCGCCACCTGGGCCTGCGCGCGGGACTCGGTGCGGTTCAGCACGGCCTCGCGGCGCCTCTCCTCCTCCGCCACCTGCTCGGCCAGGCGCAGCGCCCGCTCCTTCACCTCGCCGGACACCTGGTAGCCCTCCACGAGCCGCAGCACGTCGCTGACCTTCGGCACGATCCGGCTGTTCTCCAGCTTCGACACCTTCGACTGGCTCATGCCCGCCCGCTCGCCCGCCACCCGCCCCGACAGCTGCGCGTGGGCGCGGCACGCGTGCAGCAGCGTCGCCAACTCCTCCCGCTTCGACAGCCGCAGCGACCGCGCGTCCCCGAAACCGACCACCACGCCGCCCCCCTGCTCCCCGATCCCGCGCATCGAATCCCCTCCAGCCTGCAACACCCTGCCGATCGAGCGGGCCGAGCGCCCGGTGAGCGTCGTCAGCGCGTGCACCGAACGCCCGCGCGCGTACTCGTCCCGCACGAACTCCTCGAACCTCGTCATCTCCCGCTCCCCCGCGTCCCCCGACCCCCCGGCCGGGGGTAGGGCTGGATGCCCTCGTGCTCGCGCCAGGCCAGGTCACACCCCCGGCAGGTCGGCCAGCACCACTGGGGGTACTTCAGCGCGGACGGCACGACCAGCTCGATCCCGCACAGCGTCTCCCCCGCGTCCCGCACCTCCAACCGCGCGCTCACCGCGTGCCGCCGACCGTCGTGCGGCAGCCACCGGAACATCCGCGACACCCGCCCACCCCCAGTTCTGCGCTGTTCACGGGTCGTTCCGGCGCCCGCGCGACCACCGCCAAAATAACTGTGCACGTGCAGGTTGAGAAGTACACAATTGGGTGAGGTGCAGATGCACCGCTGTGCGGCACACTTGATGCCGCACAACGCATTCGTACCGGGAAGCTGAGGTGGCCTCATGCCGGGCAGTGGCGCGAGTCCGACGGTCTACAAGCGACAGTTGGGGCTGGCGCTCGCCTCGATGCGCGAGGACGCCGGGTTCACCGCGGAGCGGGTCGCCAAGGTGCTGGAGTGCTCCGTGGCGAAGATCCGGCGGATCGAGGCGGGCGACGTGAGCGTGCGCGCCGCCGAGCTGAACGCGCTGATGGACCACTACGGCGCCACCAAGCAGGCCCGCAAGCACATCGAGGAGCTGGGCAGGCAGGCGCGCAAGCGGGCGCCGAGGACGCCGTACGGGTCGGTGCTGCCGGACTTCTTCCGGAAGTTCTTCAACCTGGAGCAGATCGCCACGGAGGTGCTCGTGTACCACGGCGAGCTGATTCCGGGCCAGTTCCAGACGCCCGACTACGCGAGGTCGCTGCTGGAGTCGAACCCGCTCCACGAGGAGGTGGAGGTCGACCGGCTGGTCCAGGCCAGGCAGGTGCGGCAGAGCAGGATGATCGACCCGGCGGCGTCGCAGCGGCAGCACGTGGTGCTGCACGAGGCGGCGATCCGGACCGTGGTCGGCAGCCCCGAGCTGATGAAGCACCAGCTCCTGCACCTGAAGAAGCTCGCGGGGCAGCAGAACATCACCCTGCAGGTCATCCCGTTCAGCGCGGGGGCGCACACGGCCAGCGGCTTCCCGTTCACGATCCTGCGGTTCCCGGACAACCTGGCGAACGCCGTGTACCTGGAGAACCTGACGACCGCGTCGTCGCTGGACGAGCCGTCGCACGTCGCGCAGTACGAAACGGCCTTCCGGCACGTGGTGGGAGCGGCCCTGTCACCCGCGAAGAGCCTCGCGCTCCTGGCTACAGTGGCGAACGAACTGTAGATCAGGAAGGACGGTGCAGCCCCCATGGCGGACTCCACCTGGCGCAAGTCGAGCTACAGCGGGAGCAACGGCGGGCAGTGCGTCGAACTGGCGCACACCCGCGCCCACCTGCTGGTTCGCGACTCCAAGAACCCCGATGGCCCGGTCCTGGGCTTCGGGCACGAGGCGTTCGCAGGCTTCGTCACGGCGCTGAAGAACGCGTGACCCGCACGCCCCCGGCGCTCGCCGCGCCGGGGGTCCACCACCACTCCCGCTTGCCGCGAATGCACGGATAAAGGCCGCCTGACCGCCCTCGGTGCGGTGCCACGCACCGAGGGCCCGGCCTGCCACCCGGCCGCGCCGCACCAGCGCCCCGAGCCCCGAGCCCCCGAGGCACGCCCCGGCGCCGCGACTCCACGTCCTGCCGTCCCGGCGGCCCGACTCACGCCTCCAGCCTCCCGGCGGCCCGACTCACACCTCCCACCATCCCACCGTCCCACCTCACGCCTCCCACCGTCCCAACTCACACGTCCTGCGGTTCGGCGGCCCGACTCACACATCCTGCGGTTCGGGGGCGTCCAGCACCGCCCTGACCTGGATCGGCTGGCCGAGCGGCACGCCGCCGGGGCCGGGCGCGGCGGAGGCCAGGGCGGCGATCTCCAGCGCCCGCGCCTCGGACCCCACGTCCACCACCCAGTACCCGGCGATGAGCTCCCCGCCCTCGGGGAACGGCCCGTCCGCCACCACCGGCGCGCCGTCGCCGGTCGCGACGACGACCTTCGCCGCCTGCGCGAGGCCCTGCGCGTCGACCAGCTCACCTCGCGCGGCCAGCTCGCCGCCGAAGCGCCGCTGGAACGCGATGTGGGCCGCGACGTCCGTCGGGTCCCACTCGGGCATCGGGGTGTCGCAGGTGGCGGTCGCGCCGTAGTTCATCAGGAGCAGGAACTTGGCCATGGTGTCCTCCGGGTGAGCGGTCCGACGCCCATCCTGGCGTCGGTGAACGGGGGCGGAGCCGGGGCCGCGTTCTCCACGCACCACCCAGGTGACCCG
>NZ_JBQGCX010000648.1:0-1903 GCF_052038725.1 Actinosynnema sp. | reverse complement strand
CCCCGCCGGTCCGCGCCGCCTGCCGTCCCGCCCTCTCGTCCCGCGCCGCCGCCCAGCGCCGCCGTCCCGCACTGTCGCGTGCCTCACCACGGCCTCGCCTGCCTGGCGTTTCACCTCGTCCACAACCGGGCAGGAGTAACTTGCGGGTCAGGTCGCGCACGATCAACCCGGAATTTCCTCGCCGCTCCAGGCAACCGGGTTCGGGTCCCGCGCGACTTATCTGTGGAGGGGCGTCTTTCCCCGCGGGTCTGGAAGGGGTTGCTGGTTCAGTGTTCGCCGCACGTGCGACAGGTCTGCTCAAGATGGTGGGGTTGTGCCTCACGGCGGGGGTTCTCGTCGCCGCCGTGCTCTTCCCCGTCGTCGGTGGTCTGGGGTTGGCCTCCAACCGCGCCGCCGACACCGTCGACCAGACCTCTGGCGAGCTGACCAAGGCCGAGCTGCCTCTGGTCACCACCATCCAGGACAAGGATGGGCAGCCCATCGCCTACCTGTACGACCAGTACCGCATCCCGGTGGCGTTCGAGGACATCGCCGACACGATGAAGGCCGCGATCATCGCGATCGAGGACCGCAGGTTCTTCGAGCACCAGGGCGTCGACTGGCAGGGCATCATGCGCGCCGCCGCCAAGGCGGGCGTCGAGGGTGAGACCTCCCAGGGCGCGTCCACGCTCACCCAGCAGTACGTGAAGAACTACCTCGCGTTCGTGGTGGGCAAGGGCTCCGATGAGGCGTACGAGAAGGCGACGGCTGCCACGATGGCGCGCAAGCTGAGCGAAGCGCGCATCGCCATGCAGCTCGAGCAGAAGATGACGAAGGAGGAGATCCTCACCGCATACCTGAACGTCGTGCCGTTCGGCAACGGCACCTACGGCGTCGGCGCCGCGGCGCAGACGTACTTCAACACCACGGCCGACAAGCTGACCGTCCCGCAGGCAGCCCTGCTGGCGGGCCTGGTCAACCGGCCGAGCGCGCTGAACCCGGAGGCCGGCGCGGACGCCGCCATGGAGCGGCGCAACACGGTCATCGACTACATGCGCAACAACGGCGCGTTCGGCGAGGACACCGCGCGGGCCGACCAGCTGACCGAGGAGTACAAGGCCGCGCCCATCGGCGTGGTCGAGGACCTCAAGCTGCTGCCCATGGGGTGCGTCGGCGCGGGCGACGGGCCGATCTACGGCTCGTTCTGCCGCTACCTGATCGACTACCTGCTGGAGCACGGCCTGACCGAGGACGACCTGCGCAGGGGCGGCCTCACCATCAAGTCGACGATGGACGCGAAGGCCACGCAGGCCGTCAAGGAGGCCGCCGAGGGCCAGGTCTCCAAGACCACCCCCGGCGTCGCCAACGCGATGGCCGTGGTGGAGCCGGGCAAGGACAAGCACCGCGTCCGCGCGCTGGCCGCCAACCGCGACTTCGGCAACAACGCCGACGCCGGGCAGAGCGCGTACTCGCTGCCCGCCGAGGTGACCAGGTTCGGCGCGGGCTCGATCTACAAGGTGTTCACCGCCGCCGCGGCGATGGAGCAGGGCAAGACCGGCATCGACCGGCAGGTCCCGGTTCCGAACACCTACACGTCGCGGGTCTACCGGGACGGCAACAAGGGCTACACCGTCAAGAACTACTCCGACGGGGCCGACACCAGCATGACCCTCACCAAGGCGCTGGCCCCCTCGCCCAACACCGGGTTCATCATCCTGGAGGAGCAGGCGGGGCTGAACAACGTCGTGGACATGGCCTACCGGCTGGGTCTGCGCGACGGGATGCAGGGCGTCACCTTGGCGGGCGACCCGCTCAAGGAGGACAAGTCCAACGGTCCGTCGCAGGGTGACGCCGTGAAGCAGGGCAACATGGGGTCGTTCACCCTCGGCGCGGGTCCGACGAGCGTGCTGGAGCTGGCGAACGT
>NZ_JBQGCX010000647.1:0-5369 GCF_052038725.1 Actinosynnema sp. | reverse complement strand
CATCCGGCGGATCTCCTCGTCGCAGGGGCGGGTCCCCCGCGACGCTAGCCGGCGGCGCTATCACGCCGGTCTCGCCGCAGGCCCCCGGTTCTCGCCGGGCTCTCACCGCGCTCTCGCACCCTTGCCCCTGGTGGCGGGCGGTCCGTTTACTGCCGAGCGGTAGCCGGGTCGGCCAACGGGAAGCTGGGGAGTCGGATGCGGACGCTGCTCATCGACAACCACGACTCCTACACCTACAACCTGTTCCACCTGCTGGCCGGGGTGGTCGGCGCGCCGCCGCTGGTGCTGAGCAACGACGACCCCCGGTGGTCGACGCTGGACGTCGACGGGTTCGACGCGATCGTGGTCTCCCCCGGCCCCGGTCACCCCGGCCGCGAGCGCGACCTCGGCGCGGCCAGGTCGATCGTGGCAGGCGCCTCGGTGCCGCTGCTGGGGGTGGGCCTGGGGCACCAGGCGATCGGCCTGCTGGCGGGCGCCCCGGTCGTCAGCGCGCCCCGGCCCCGGCACGGCCACCTCACCTCCGTCCAGCACGACGGGCTGGACCTGTTCGACGGGGTGCCCCAGGGCTTCACGGCGGTGCGCTACCACTCGCTGTGCGTGCCGTCCGACGCCCTGCCAGCGGAGCTGGTGGCCACGGCCTGGGCCGAGGACGGCGTGCTGATGGGGCTGCGGCACCGCTCCCGCCCGCTGTGGGGCGTGCAGTTCCACCCCGAGTCGATCGCCTCCGAGCACGGCGCGCTCCTGGTGGAGAACTTCGTCAAGCTGGCCGAGAAGGTCGCCGCCGACCGGGGCCGGGACCTGCGCGCTGCCCCGTGGGCCCGGAGCGGGGGCCGGGGCTCGGGGCGGCCGGGCTCCGGGACCGCGCCGGTGCGGCGGGCGGCGGCGCGGCCGTGGCGGGTGCGGCACCGCGAGCTGGACCACGAGGTCGACACCGCAGCGGCGTTCACGGCCCTGTTCGCCGAGTCCGCGCACTCGTTCTGGCTCGACAGCAGCCTCGTCGAGGAGGGGCTGTCGCGGTTCTCGTTCCTGGGCGCCCCGCAGGGCCCGGACGGGGAGGTGCTGGTCTACGACGTCGACGAGGGCCTGCGCGTCCACGCGGGCGAGTCGAGCCGGGACGAGCCGGGGACGGTCTTCGACGCCTTGCGGGAGCGGCTGAGGGTGCCGGTCCTGGACCGGCCCGAGCTGCCGTTCGACCTGGTGGGCGGGTACGTCGGGTTCTTCGGCTACGAGCTCAAGTCCGATCTGGGCGCGCCGACCCGGCACCGGGCCACGACCCCGGACGCGGCGTGGATGGCGTGCACCCGGCTGGTGGTGGTCGACCACGAGCGGAGGCGCACGCACCTGCTGGCGCTCTCGCGCTCGGACGACGACGGCGAGCAGCTGGCGTGGCTGGCGGACGCCGAGCGCCGGATCACCGACCTGCGCCCGCCACCGCGCCGGGCGCCGGAGGGCGGCGGGGGCGACCCGCGCCCCGGTCTGGTGCGCGAGCGCCCCGACTACCTGGCCGACGTCGAGGAGTGCCGCCGCCAGCTGCGCGCGGGCGAGAGCTACGAGATCTGCCTGACCACCCGGTTCGCCCTGCCCGCGATGCCGGACCCGCTGGCGGCGTACCTGGCGCAGCGGCTGGCCAATCCGCCCCCCTACGCCTCGTTCCTGCGGTTGCCGGGGGTGGCGGTGCTCTCGTCATCGCCAGAGCGGTTCCTGCGGGTGGAGCGCGACGGGCAGGTGGAGTCCACGCCCATCAAGGGCACGGCCGCGCGCAGCGCCGACCCGGACGCCGACCGGCGCCTGCGGGCGGGTCTGACGGACGACCCGAAGGTGCTGGCGGAGAACCTGATGATCGTCGACCTGCTGCGCAACGACCTGGGTCGGGTGTGCGAGATCGGGTCCGTGCGGGTGCCCTCCTACATGCGGGTGGAGTCGTACGCCACGGTGCACCAGCTCGTGTCGACGGTGCGCGGCAAGCTGCGCGCGGACGTCGACGTCATCGACTGCGTGCGAGCCTGCTTCCCCGGCGGCTCCATGACCGGGGCGCCGAAGGAGCGGACGATGGAGATCATCGACCGCCTGGAGACCACCCCGCGCGGCGTCTACTCCGGCGCGCTCGGCTTCCTCGGGCTCGGCGGCACCGCCGACCTCAACATCGTCATCCGCACCGCTGTGGCCACCGAGGACGGCGTCCTGATCGGGGCGGGCGGGGCGATCGTGCTGGACTCGGACCCCGCCGCGGAGTTCGACGAGATGCTGCTGAAGTCCCTGGCCCCCCTGCGCGGACTGACCGACGACCTGCGCCCGGCACCCCGGAGGATCCCATGACGCGCACGGGAGAGCAGTACCTGGAGTCCCTCCGGGACGGTCGCGAGGTGTGGTTGGACGGTGAGCGGGTGACCGATCTGGGCTCCCACCCCGCGTTCCGCCGGTCGGCCCGGTCCATCGCCTCGCTCTACGACCTGGCCGAGACCATGCCCGCCGAGCTGACCGCCGAGGTCGACGGGATCGAGGGCCCGGTGTCGAGGGCGTTCCTGATCCCGCGCAGCAAGGAGGAGCTCAAGGCCAGGGGCCGCGCGTTCCGCCTGTTGTCGCGGGCCACCTTCGGCTACCTGGGACGGTCGCCGGACTACATGGCCGCGGCGGTCGCCGGGTTCGCCACCTGCCCGCAGGTGCTGCGCGGCGAGGGGTTCGACGGTTCGGCGAACGTGCTGGCCCACCACCGCAGGATGGCCGAGGGCGACCTGTACCAGGCCCACACCCTGGTCAACCCCCAGGTCGACCGGACCAGGCAGCCCTCGCAGCAGGAGCAGGACGACCTTTACCTGCGGGTGGTCGCCGAGCGCGACGGCGGCATCGTGGTGCGCGGGGCCAAGATGATCGGCACGGCCGCCGCGTTCGGGGACGAGGTGCTGGTGGGGGTGACCCAGCTGATGCCCTCCGAGGAGGCCGACTACGCGGTGAGCTTCAGCGTGCCGGTGTCCTCGCCGGGGGTGAAGTTCATCAGCCGCACCTCCTACGAGGGGCGGGCCACCAGCGTCTTCGACTACCCGCTGTCCTCCCGGTTCGACGAGAACGACTCGCTCGTGGTGTACGACGACGTGTTCGTGCCGTGGGAGCGGGTGTTCGCCTACCGGGACCCGGTGGTGTGCCAGCGGCAGTTCTGGTCCACGCCGGCGTTCGTCGGTTTCGTCCACCACGGGGCGACCCGGCTGTGGACGAAGCTGGAGTTCCTGACCGGCGTGGCGATCCTCGTCGCGCGGGCCAACAACACCCACGAGCTGCCGCCTGTGCGGATGCAGATCGGCCGGATGATGTCGTGGGTGGCCACCGCCCGCGCCCTGGTGCTGGCGATGGAGGACGCCTGCGAGCCGGTACCCGGTGGGGACGGCGCGGTGATGCCCAACCGGGAGATCGCGCACGCGCAGCTGGCGGTCGGCCCCGAGCTGTACCCGAGGGCGGTGGCCGAGCTGAAGCTGCTGGCGGGCGGCGGGCTGATCCAGCTGCCCTCGTCGTACCGGGACCTGCTGGAGCCGGAGGTGGCCGCTCTGCTGGGCAAGTACGTGCGATCGCCGGGGCACGACTCGGAGCAGCGGATCAAGCTGTTCAAGCTCGCCTGGGACGCGGTGGGCAGCGAGTTCGCCGGGCGGCACGACCAGTACGAGCGGTTCTACCACGGCGCGCCGCACACCTATCTGCCCGCGATCGTGCGGGAAGGGGACCCGGAGGGGTGCGCCGACTTGGCCCGGCAGTGCCTGGACGGCTACTCGCTGACGGAGGGATGACCGGTGGTGGAGGCGCAACGCCCCGATTGAGTAAACAGTTGTTTACTTTCTGCTACGCTCTCGCGCGCTTCCACAACACCACGTCGATGGGATTCCCATGTCTTCACAAGGGTGGCACGACGGTGCCGCTCGACCGGGGGGAGGGGCGCGGAGCGTGAGCGGCAAGGCCCCGGTGACCCCTGGCAGCCTGTTACGCGGGTACCTGGGCCCCCAGCGCGGCAGCGTCGTGCTCATGGCCGTGCTGCTGCTGTGCAGCATCGCGCTGGAG
The DNA here is from genome assembly GCF_052038725.1 of Actinosynnema sp. Taxonomy (NCBI): domain Bacteria; kingdom Bacillati; phylum Actinomycetota; class Actinomycetes; order Pseudonocardiales; family Pseudonocardiaceae; genus Actinosynnema; species Actinosynnema sp. Next base: position 1,328 of record NZ_JBQGCX010000647.1, on the reverse strand, counting down.
ATCGCCGAGCCGCGCATCGTCGCCTTCTTCATCGAGACCGTGCAGGCCGACGGCCCGCAGAGCACCCTCATCACCATCGCGCTGGTGTTCCTGGGCGTGGCGGCGGTGCGCCAGGTCACCAAGGTCGTCGCGGCCTACGCCAGCGAGCGCGTGTCCTGGACCGCGACCAACGCCGTGCGCGAGGACCTGTCAGCGCACGTGCTGGACCTGGACCTGGGCTTCCACGAGTCCCGCTCCCCCGGCGAGCTGATCGAGCGCGTCGACGGGGACGTCAACCAGGTCGCCGAGTTCTTCTCCAGCCTGGTCGTGCAGCTGATCGGCAACGCCCTGCTGGTGCTGGGCATCCTGGTCGCGCTGACCTTCGTCGACTGGCGGGTGGGGCTGACCTTCGCCGCGGTCACCGCCGTGGGCTACCTCCTGCTGCTGCGCGTGAGCTCGGTGGCCACGGGCAAGTGGGAGGCGGACCGGGAGCAGAGCGCCCGCTTCTTCGGCGCCGTGAGCGAGTCGATCCGCGCCGCCGAGGACCTGCGCTCCTCAGCGGCGACCGAGTACGCCATGCGCCGCTTCCACCGCAGGCTGCGCGACTGGCTGCCGGTCAAGGTCCGCGCCGAGGCGTGGGGCAGCTCCATCTGGATCGTGATGTCGCTGGTGTTCACCGCGGGCACGGCGTTCGCCTTCGGCTTCGGCGGCTTCTTCTACCAGGACGGGCGCATCTCGCTCTCCGGCGTGTACCTGATCGTCGCCTACGCGACGATGCTCAACACCCCGCTGGAGGTGCTGCGCGAGCAGGTGCAGGCCCTCCAGCAGGCCCGCGCGGCCATCCGGCGCATCGCGGCCCTGTTCGCCGAGCGCTCCAGCATCGTCGACGGCGACCGGCAGCTGCCCTCGGGCGCGCTGGAGGTCGAGTTCGACGACGTGCGCTTCGAGTACGCGCGCTCAGCCACCCCGGTCGGGGCAGGCGACGCGGCCGAGGGAGCGGCGGAGCCCACCGCGACGGCCGCCCCTGACGCGGCGGCGGAACCGGGCGGGACGCGGGCGCCGCAGCGCAAGCAGGTCCTGCGCGGACTGTCCTTCCACCTGGAGCCCGGCACCACCCTGGGGCTGGTGGGGCGCACCGGCGCGGGCAAGAGCACCATCGCCCACCTGCTGTTCCGCCTCTACGACGCCACCGGCGGGGCGGTCCGCCTCGGCGGCGTCGACGTCAGGGACGCGCGCATGTCCTCGTTGCGCGCCCGCGTCGGCCTGGTCACCCAGGACGTGCACGTCTTCGACGCCACGCTGCGCCAGAACCTCACCTTCTTCGACGACGACGTCGAGGACGTCAGGCT
>NZ_JBQGCX010000646.1:0-1952 GCF_052038725.1 Actinosynnema sp. | reverse complement strand
AGGCGGTGACGCGCATCAGCCCTCCCGCGCGGCGGGCGCGGGGGCGAGGACCACCGGCCACAGCTCGCCCGAGCGCAGCTCCTCGACGACGTCGTCGGCGGTGGTCCCCTCCGAGACGGCGACGACGACGGTGGCCTCGGGCAGCTCGGTCGCGTCCACCCGGCCGGTGACGCGCAGCAGCCGGACCGCGTCGGCGTCCCCGGCGGCGGGCTCGGTGAACAGGCCGAGGTCCAGGTCGTAGCCGCCGAGGACGAGCGGGTAGGCGACCAGGTCGACGACGAGGGAGCCCGCGTCGAGCGCGCGCTCCGCCCAGCCGTCGGTCGGGCCCAGGTAGAGCGCGTTGTCCCGCTCGTAGCCGTGGTTGCCGAGCAGGCAGACGGCGCGCTCGCCCGGTGACCGCTCGGGATCGATGATCACGAGGAGCACCGGGGAGTCCGGGTCTTCGGGGTTGATCCCGTTGCGCAACAACAGTTCCGGCACTCGCGCCTCCATTCGCAGGAGGCGCAAGTAGATCCTGAGCGGCGCTCAGCGCCTAGGCCGGGACGACCGTCTCTGCAACCCGCGCGCGGGCAGCCGGACGGGCTTGGGGCGGGGCGTGACCGCGCAGGTGCTCATCGGTCGGGTCGGGGTCAGCGGCTTCACCGGGTTCTTCTCCTGGGCTCGTGCGGCGGGACGAGGACTCGTGCGGCGGCAGGGGCGCGCAGTCGGCAGGGCTGGTGCAGTCGTGGGCAGGGCTGGACAGGCAGGGCGGGACAGGCAGGGCTTGCGCGGGCAGGGCGGTGCGGTGCTCGCGCGGCGGGGTAGGACGCCGCGCGTCGGGCGGCGCCGCGGCGGGTAGGACGCCGTGGCGGTGGTGCGCGGGCGACGGGTAGGGACGTCGCCCCGACCAGGACTCTGGCAATCGGCCGGAGGGCCGCTCCGGGCAGGGGTGGGTGGGGTCGCGGTTCGGGTGATCACCGCTCTGGACGGTTGTCTCCGCACCCGGCCCGGACGTTAGCCGTGATCGGCACAGATCACTCCGTTGCCACAAGAGTCGTCACCCCTATGAACGCCCACTTCGCCCAGAAGGGTTGCACGACCGGTTTGAGTTGCTTAGACTCAAACTATGTTCACCAGGGACGAAGCCCTCAGGCTGGTCGAGGGCGCCAACTCTTCGACTGGGCTGTTCGGGGACTTCTCCCCCGATCGAGCGCAGGCAGCTCACCGGCTGTGGCGGGACCTGCTGGTCGCGCTGCACCCCGACCGCACCGGCCCGGACGACCACCGGGCGCACGCCGCGGCGGCCGAGGTCACCCGGCTGCACGACCGGTGGGCGGGTTCGGGGTCCGCTTCGGTCGAGCTGCGCACGGCCCGCCGCGCCTACCGCACCGGTGCGCTGCACCGCGTCGGCAGCGTCGCGAACGTGCACCTGACCGACGGCCCCGAGGTGGTCAAGGTCGTGCGCAACCCGGCGCTGAGCCCGCTGCTGCTGGCCGAGCGGGACGCGCTCACCGCTCTGGCCCGCCTCACCGACGAGCACCGCTGGCTCGCCCCGTACTTCCCGAGGCTGGTCGACGCCTCCGGCGAGGTCGGGCGCGGCGAGCGCGCGTTCACCGTGCTGGCCCCGCTCACCGACGGCTTCCACACCCTCGCCGAGGTCAAGAGGGCCTACCCCGGCGGCCTGGACGGGCGCGACTGGGCGTGGATGCACCGCAGGCTGCTGCGGGCGGTCGCGGGCGCCCACCTCGCGGGCCTGGTGCACGGCGCGATCACCGCCGACAACGTGCTGGTCCACCCCGAGCGGCACGGGGTGGTGCTCGCCGGCTGGTCGTTCGCCGTCGAGCTCGGCCAGCGCCCGCTCGCCAAGGACAGGACCACCGCCTACCCGCCGGAGGTCGCGGCGGGCCAGGCGCTCACCGGCGCCACCGACGTGTGGATGGCGCACGCGCTGATGCTCGACCTGCTCGCCCCCG
>NZ_JBQGCX010000645.1:0-2200 GCF_052038725.1 Actinosynnema sp. | reverse complement strand
CGCGGGCGGGCTGCTCAAGGGCGCGTCGGTGGTCGACCTGGTCAGGGCAGAGGCGCACCGGCTGCGCGCGGCCGTGCTGATCGGCACCGACCGGGCGGCGATCGCGGCGGCGCTGGCGGAGCACGCGCCCGAGGTGCCGGTGGTGGAGCTGGCCGAGGGCGGCATGGCGGGCGCGGTGCGCGCGGCGGCCGGGCTGGCCCGACCGGGCGACGCGGTGCTGCTGGCGCCCGCGGCGGCGTCGATGGACATGTTCGCGGACTACGCGCACCGGGGGCGGGCCTTCGCCGAGGCGGTGCGCGAACTGGCCGGGTGACCGGTGGCGGTGTTCGTGGGAGGACCCCGTGACCCGGTTGGGCGCGGGGTCCTCCCGCATTTCCGGGCGGGTGCTGCGGGGTGATTCGTGAAACGGGCGCCCCGGTTGCCGTGACCTGGGCGTTATAGGTGGATCGTCCGAGTCGCGCGCACGGGTTGTGGCCGGTGCTCCGCGTTTCACCGGCGAATTCCCGGTGTTGTGCCCGCGCGTTCTCCGAACCGGTTCAGGTGTCCTTTTCGGAATTCCCGCCGACCCGTCGGGGGCGGTCCCCCAGGTGGCCCGCCGACCGTGATCGCGCTCGCGTGAACGCGACACGCGGGTGCGGTTCCCGGCGTGTCGGCTTGCGCGCGAGACCATGAGCGCATGTGGATCGGGATGAGCGGCCCTGGGCGGGTCGGGACGTGACCGTCGTCGAGCGCGAGCAGGGGACGGCCGGGCGCGGGCGGGCGTGGCGGCACCCCCGCAGCGCGCTGACCGCGTGGCTGAGCAGACCGCTGGCGGACTTCCACCTGCTGCTGGCCGTCTTCGGGATGCTCACCGCCATCGGGTTGATCATGGTGCTGTCGGCGTCGGCGCCCGGCGAGGTCGCGGCGGGGCGGGCCGCCTACTCGGTGTTCCGCAACCAGCTGATGTACGTCGGCGTCGGCGCGGTGCTGTTCTGGATCACGCTCCGGCTGCCGCTGCGCAGCATCCGGCACAGCAGCACGATGGCGATGCTGGTGTCCGTCGTCCTGCTCGGGCTGGTGCTCACGCCGCTCGGCACGAACATCTGGGGCGCCCAGTCCTGGTTCCGCATCGGCAGCATCTCGTTCCAGCCGATCGAGCCCGCGAAGCTCGCCATGGCGCTGTGGGGCGCGCACGTGCTGGTCACCAAGCGGGCGCTGCTCAACCAGTACCGGCACCTGCTCGTGCCGGTCGTGCCGGTGGCGCTGCTGGTGTTCGCGCTGGTCATGCTGCAACCCGACCTCGGCGGCACGATCACGCTGGCCGTGGTGCTGCTCAGCCTGCTGTGGTTCGTCGGCGCGCCCATGCGGGTGTTCGGCGCGATCGTGGCCGCGGCGGTCGGCGGCGCGGTCGTGCTGGCGGTCGGCGCGTCCTACCGGCTGGACCGGGTGCTCGCGTACCTCGACCCCGAGGAGGACCCGCTCGGGTCCGGGATGCAGTCGCTGCAGGCGATGTACGCGCTGGCGGAGGGCGGGTTCTTCGGGAAGGGGCTGACGAACGGCAGCGCCAAGTGGCGGTACTTGCCGAACGTGCACAGCGACTTCATCTTCGCGGTGATCGGCGAGGAGCTGGGGTTCATCGGGTGCCTGCTGGTGCTCGGGCTGTTCGCGCTGCTGGCGGTGGTGGGGCTGCGGATCGCGGCGCGCAACACCGACCCGTGGATCAGGATGATCGCGGGGACGCTCACGGTGTGGCTGGTCGCGCAGGCGGCGATCAACATCGGGTACGTGGTGCGGCTGCTGCCGGTCACGGGCATCACGCTGCCGATGATCTCGTCGGGCGGCACGTCGATCGTGACGACGATGATCGTGTTCGGCATCCTCGCGAGCTGCGCCAGGCACGAGCCGGAGGCGGTGGCGGCACTGCGCAAGCTCGGCCCCGGCCGCGTCGGCGGCTTCCTGCGGCTGCCCGCGCCGGAGGCCTACCGGCCCCCCGCGCGCCGCAAGCCCGGCCGTCCGTCCACGCCGCCCCGCGCCCCGGGACGGAGGGCGGCGGCTGCGCCGAAGGTGGAGGAGCGCCGGGTGGGGGGACGTTCGGCGCCACCGTCGGAGTACCGGAGGCGGGAGTCCCGGAGGGCCACGCAGGACCGGACCACCCGGACGGCTCGGGCTACCAGGAGGACCGGGCGCGAGGGGCGGTGATGGGGGCTGGGGGCTGGCCGGT
>NZ_JBQGCX010000644.1:0-1903 GCF_052038725.1 Actinosynnema sp. | reverse complement strand
TGCCCGCCGGACAGGTTCGCGCCGTGGTCGTGCAGGTCGCCGTCGACCAGCGACTCGACGACGTCCTCGGCCGAGGCGGCCGCCAGCGCGCGGTCGACGGCGGCCTGGTCGGTGGCGCGCCCGGTGTCGAGCGCGGCGGTGAGGCTGCCGCCGAGCAGGTGGGCGGCGTGCGGTTCGACGTGCAGGTGGCGGCGGCGCACGTGCATGTCCACGTCGGCGAGCGGCACGTCGCCGAGCCACGCGCCGGGGCCCGCGCCGTTGAGCAGGGCGGTGATCCGGTCGGCGACGGCCGGGTCGGCGACCACCAGGCCCAGCACCTCGCCCGGCTTGAGCGTGAACTCGACCCCGACCGAGCGCACGGTCAGCGGACCGGGCTCGGGGTCGGTGGCGCGCTGCTCGGCGCGGGCGGGGGCGAGCAGCGCGGCGACGCGGTCGGCGCTGGCGCGGGACACGGCGATCTGCTTGACGCAGTCGGCGATGTAGCGGACCGGGTCGGCGACGAAGGAGGCCATCGCGACGACGGTCACCAGCTCGCCCACGCTGATCCGCCCGGACAGCGCCATCAGGCCCGCGGCGGCGGTGGTGCCGACCAGCAGCAGCCCGGTGGCGATCTGGCCGACGCCCACCAGGGCGGACGAGGCGGTGGCCGCGTCGACGGCGGTGCCGAGCGAGCGGCGGCTGGCGATCCGGTAGCGGCGCACCGCCTCGGGCACGCCGCCGAAGCCGCGCAGCGGGCGCAGGGCGTGCACCAGCTCGGCGGCGACGGCGGCGGCGAGCCCCCCGGCCTCCTGCCGGGCCTGCACCCGGTTCTCCAGCCACGGCCCGAGCCGGTCGACGCCCAGGACCAGCAGCGGGAGCACCACGACGACCCCGAGCCCGAGCAGCAGGTCGACGCCGAGCAGCACCACCACGGACACCGTCAGGCCGACCGAGGCGGACACCAGCAGGGCCCGCACGCGCAGCGACTCGGCGGTGGCGCGGGCGTCCGAGGTGAGGATGTTCGTCAACTCGCCTGCCCGGCGGTCCTGCCCGACGGACGGATCGGTCAGCACCCGCCCGATGCCGCGCACGCGCAACCGGTGCGCCTCGGTGAGGATCGTCCGGTCGAGCACCCAGAACGACAGGCCGCCACCGGAGGAGAGCACCGCGACCAGCAGCAGCACCCCGAGCACCGCGACCGCGATCGCGGCGGGCGACCCGCTGGACACGGCCCGGTCGACGGCGAGCCCGATGGCGACCGGCACCAGCGCTTCGCAGGTCTGGTGCACGACGGACAACGCGCACCCGAGCGCGGTGGACCGGGCGTTGCGCCGGAACACGTCGCGCAGCAGGGCCCGACCGGGCGCTTCGACGCCGGCCTCCCTGCCGCGGGCCGACTGGTCGCCACCGGGCTGGACGCCACCGAGCTGGACACCGCCGGGCTGGACGCCGCTGGGCTGGACGCCGCTGGGCCGGTCATCGCCGAGCTGGACACCACCGGGCTGGACACCGTCGAGCCGGCCGTTGTCGCGCCGGCCGTTGTCGGGCCGGTCACCGCCGGACCGGTCGTCGATCGGGGTTCGTGCGCCAGGGGGACGGTCGCCGCCGGGCGCGGGTCCCGCCTCGGGTGCGGGCAGCGGCGCCGCGGCGCTCTGCTCAGGGGACATGGGTAAACCTCGTGGTCACCCGCTAAGCCAACACCATCCACAAGGGACGACGACAACTCGCCGCCCGACGTGGTGACCGGGGTCGCGGGTGCTGCCCGGAGGTGGCGCTCCGGGCGGTGCTCAGGGGGTGCTGCTTCTCAAGGGGTGTTCCGGGGTGGCGCTCGGGAACGCGGTCGGGCGGTGACGCCCAGGCGCCGCTGGGGACGACAGTAGTGCGCGGCGCGCGGGCGGTGGGAGTCCGGGTCCGGTGTCGGCGC
>NZ_JBQGCX010000643.1:0-2888 GCF_052038725.1 Actinosynnema sp. | reverse complement strand
CAGCGCGTTCACCCGGACGAGAACCCCGAGCTGGGCCCGGTTGAACCGCTCGGCGAACGCGGTGGCCACCACCGCCGCGGCCCCGCCCCGGCCCCGCGCGTCGCACGCCCCCGGCGCGGCCATCCAGGGGAACCGCTCGTGGGCCCGCCGAACCGGGCCGACCATCCGGCGGGCCAACGACTCGACCGCGTCCGCGTCGGCGTCCTCGGGCAACCGGGAGAACTCCTCCTCCGTCCCGTCGTCGGCGCTCTCCGCCACGAGCGCGCCCAGGTCCGCCAGCGCCTCGTCGTCGAAGGTCCCGGCGAGCACCGCCAGCAGGTCCCGGTCCGCCTCGGACAACCCGCGCGCCACCGGGCCGAACACCGCGGGCGTGTCCAGCGGCGCCCGGTGCTCGCGCAGGACCGCCAGCTCGGCCCTGGCCGAGCTCAACCGCTCGATCGCCTCGGCCAGTTCGGCGTCGACCGCCTCGAACGAGTCGTCCGCCCGTTCCCCGACCTCCTCCATCTCCCGGATGCGCGACAGGGTCAGCCCGAACCCGGTCAACCGCTTGATCCGCAGCACCCTCGCCAGGTGCGCGGCCCCGTACCGCTTGTACCCGTTGGCCCCGCGTCCGGGCAGTTCGAGCAACCCCATCCGGTGGTAGTGCCGGACCGTCTTGACGGTCGCCCCGGCGAGGTCGGCCAACTCCCTGGTGCTCCAAGCCACGTCCGTCCCCCCTCGGCAGGAGTCAGCGCAGCGGCGTGTGCGCCGGGTCCACCCGCTCCCCGTCGGCCACGGCCCCCGGCGGCGTCCCGTCGCCGAACGGCCGCCCGCCCAGCGCCTCGCGCCCGTGCTCGGTGACCCACCCGGACAGGTCGGGGCCCAGCGGCACGATCCCGTTCGGGTTCAGGTCCCGGTGCACCTCGTAGTAGTGGCTCTTGATCTGGGCGAAGTCCACGGTGTCGCCGAACCCCGGCGTCTGGAACAGGTCGCGCGCGTAGCCCCACAGCGCGGGCATCTCGGAGAGCTTGTTCCGGTTGCACTTGAAGTGGCCGTGGTAGACCGGGTCGAACCGCACCAGCGTGGTGAACAGCCGCACGTCGGCCTCGGTGATCGTGTCGCCGACCAGGTACCGCTGCCCGGACAGCCGCTCCTCCAGCCAGTCCAGCGCCGACCACAGGCGCGCGTACGCGTCGTCGTACGCCTCCTGGCCGCCGGCGAACCCGCACCGGTACACCCCGTTGTTGACCTCCGTGAACACCCGCCGGTTCACCTCCTCCAGCTCGTCCCGGTGGGCCTCGGGCAGCAGGTCCGGGGCGCCGTCGCGGTGGTGGGCGCGCCACTCGGTCGACAGGTCCAGGGTGATCTGCGCGAAGTCGTTCGTGGCCACCTCGCCCGTCGTGGTGTCCACGATCGCGGGAACGGTGATGCCGCGCGGGTACTCCGGGTCGCGCTTGAAGTACGCCTCCTGGAGCCGCTCGATCCCCAGCACCGGGTCGCGCCCGTCCGGGTCCAGGTCGAACGTCCACGAGCGCTCGTCGTGCGTGGGACCGGGCAGGCCGAGGGAGAGCACGTCCTCCAGCCCGAGCAGGCGGCGCACGATGATCGCCCGGTTCGCCCACGGGCAGGCGCGCGCGGCGACGAGGCGGTACCGGCCCGGTTCGACCGGGTACCCCTCGGCGCCGTCCGCCGTGACCCTGGTGGTGAGGTACCGGGTGTCGCGGGTGTACGCCTTGCCCTTGACCGAGTACGTGCCGCCCCGGCTGTGCTCGGGGTTTTCGCTGGTGGCGGTGTCGCTCATGATCGTGAGCCTACGGCAGCGCGGCGGTTCCGGCCGGGTGTCGACCGCGGGTTCCCAGCCGGGGGGCGGAATCCCGCCACCGCTGGGCGGAAAGAGGTTGCCGCGCAACCGTCCCCGGCCCCCGCGCGGCTTTACGGACGCACGACCCGCCCGCCGCGCACGGCAAACGGGCGCACCGGATCGGGCGGTGGAACCAGAGCTTCCACGTGGTTTGACGGGATCGCTCCCCGCTTCCTAGCCTGTGCAGACCGCTGGGCGCTCCCCGCCCCGCCCGGCGGGCGCCGTGTCCCGGCCGAGGCGCCCGACCGGTGCAGCGGCCCGCAGCGGGAGGAGCATGTCGTGCGCTTCACCGACAGGGTGGTCCTGGTGACCGGTGCGACCGGCGGTATCGGTCGCGCCGCGGCGTTGGCGTTCGCCGAGGAGGGCGCGCTGGTCGTCCTCGCGGCGCGGAACCCGGTGCGGTTGGCCGAGATCGCGGACGGGGTCGGCGGTGCGGGCGGGCGCGCGGTGCCGGTGCCCACCGACGTGTCCGACCCGGTGGCCGTGCGGGCGCTGTTCGAGGTGGTCGCCGGGTACGGCGAGCTGGACGCCGCCGTCAACGACGCCGGGATCTGGGGCGGCGAGCGGTGGGGTGTCGAGCGCCGGTGTTCCGGCGGGCCGGGCGACGAGCCGGGGGCCCGGCTGTCCGGGGACGACGGTCGGTGGCGGCGGGCGCTGGAGGTCGACCGCGGTGGCGCCTGGCGGTGCCTGCGGGGCGAGCTGGCGCTGGTGCGCGAGGGCGGCGTGATCGTGGACGCGGTGTCGGTGCTCGGGGGGCGGGAGTCCGCGCGGGAGCACTACGGGCGCGGGGTGCGGGTGACCGGGCCCGCGCGGTCGCCGGGGGAGCTCGGGGCGGAGCGCGCGGGCGTGCTGCTGGGGCTGGGGCGGTTGGGCGGGGTGCTGGAGGCGTCCCGCGAGCTGGTCCGGGTGTGCGCGGAGGAGTCGGTGCGGCGGGTGCCGGTCGCGCCTGTGCCGGTCGCGCCTGTGACGGCCGCTGCGGAGCGCGGGCAGCCGCGTCGCGCGGTGCCGTCCCCCAGGGCCGGGGAACAGCCGCAGGAGGGCGTTGCGG
>NZ_JBQGCX010000642.1:0-1705 GCF_052038725.1 Actinosynnema sp. | reverse complement strand
TCATGAACCGGTCGAGCCACCCGCCCGCCTGGTCGCCGCCGTACGCCACGGCGGGCGCGCCCAACCGCATCCCCGTGGCCTGCAACCGGGGCCACAGGTTCAACGCCTGCTCGACGCTCAGGTTCGCCTGCCCGGCCATGTCCGGCTCGTTGAACCCGAGCAGCGTGCTGCCGAGCGACTTCGCCTTGCCCAGCGCGGCGTCGGTGACCGATCCCGATCCCCACGCCATCGGCACGAACTCGACACCGGGCGGCGTGCTGACGCCCTGCGTGTCCACGGCCCAGGTGTAGTACCACCCGGCCCGCACGTTCGCGAGCGCGCCGGCGACACCGGGGTGGTTGTTGACGCTGACGCCTTTCTTGGTCGCCGCGGCGCCTGCCGGAGCGGTCAGCGCGACCGCCGCGGTGAGCGCCACGAGCGCGACGGCGAGCAGTCGACGGGGGCCTCGCATACGCCTCGTCCCTCCAAGGTCGTTCGGTGCGGTCGAACGGCAGGACCCGAAGCGGCGGCGGACGTGAGAGCGCTTCCACGCCGAGCCTGGAGGTGGTCTGGACCTGCTGTCAACGGGTGGGCCGGGCAGTCAGGGGGACCCTCACCCGAACAGCGGGCAGGCGCGGCGCGAGCTGGGCCGCGAGGGTGCAGGGCGTGTCCTGTGGATCTTTTTCGTGATCGTGTGCTGATGACGGTGGGTGGTCGGACGTGGTGAGCTGACGGACGAGCTGCACCCGGCCGTCGACTCGGCGGGTCTGCCGCCGACGGTGATCCTCACCCTCGGGTCAGGGCCGGCGACAACCCGCAACCGCCACCGCTGCTCGACGACATCCACGACATCGCCGTGGACGGGCGGCGGGTGCGGGTGGGACGGGTGATCGCCGACAAGGTCCACGCCCACACGAACACCCGCACCGCGTTACGGCGGCGGCCGATCAAGGCTGCCATCCCGGAACGTGTCGACCGGATCGCCCGCCGCAAGGCCCAGGCTCGGCCAGTGGCAGGCCACCGGCCTTCGACCCCGACCTCTGCAAGCCGCGCAACGTGGTCGAGCGCTGCTTCAACCGCCTCAAGCGGTTCCGCGGCCCGGCCACCAGGTTCGCGAAACGAGCCGCCTGCCCACCGCGCCGAGATCGTCTTGCCCCGCATCGCCCTCCACCTGAGGTGAAGATCCGCAGGACAAGCCCTAGACCAGGGCGAACCCCCTGATCACCCCACCGCGACCGCCGTCACCACGTGCACCACCGCCGACGCCGCCCCCACCGCCGTCATCCCCCACGACCCGCGCGACCACCCGACCGCCGCGTCCACCGCCTGCGACAGCGCCGCCCCCAGCAGGCAGAACATCGTCGCCTGGCCCGGCAGCGCCAGCGGCAGGCTCGCGGCCAGCACGCCGAGCGGCACGGCCTTCGCGGCGTGCATCCAGGCGTACATGCGCTCGCCCCGGTCCGGTGACGGGCTGTAGCTCAGCGACGCCGGGTGCACAGCCGCCACCGTCGCGAACACCACGCCGACCACGGCGGTGACCGCGTTCAGGAACAGCAGCGGGATGAGCATCCGGGGGTCGCCTCCGCAACGTCTTGGGTGGGTCGCGCCGCAGGTGCAGACAGTAGCCGCGCGCCCTCGGACCTCGTGATCTCGGGCCGCCCCCGACCTCGCGGGGGCGTGCCGACGCCCCTCGGCCCACCACCTGTGTGATGATCGAGCGCGCGGG
>NZ_JBQGCX010000641.1:0-1632 GCF_052038725.1 Actinosynnema sp. | reverse complement strand
GCCCGGCCCCCGCGGTGGTCGGCAGGATGCGCTGGACCAGGGCGTTGAGCTCGTCCGGCGACAGCTCGGTGGACGGCCAGACGTACATCATGATCCGGTTGGTGTCGAAGCGCTTGTTCTGCGGGCGCTTCGCCTGGATGTTGCGGATCGAGTCGAGGCAGGCCGTGATGGCCTCCTCCACGGCGGGCAGCGCGACGAGCCTGCCGTCGGACTCGCGCAGCGGGGTCAGGTCGCGGACCTGGCCCATGGCGATGAGCCGCTCGTCGGCCGGGTTGCTGCGCGCGGTGGCCTTGAACAGGTAGATCTCCTCGTCGACCGAGGGCAGCCTGGTCAGGTCGAACTCGCGCAGCCGGTGCAGCTGCAGGCGCTGGGCGATCTGCGGGTGCAGGCCCCGGATGAGCCGGTCCTCCACGAGCGCGCCGTTCTCCGGGCGGAACGTGAAGTGGTGGTGCATGACCGCGCCGGTGGAGCCCGCCACCGTCGTGGTGACCCGGCGGACCGAGTCGGGCAGCGGGTGCGCGGCGAGGACCTCGGCCAGCCGCACGGCCATGCCCTCGATGTCGGGCTGCCCGTCCCAGACCAGGTACAGGTCGGCCGCCAGGCCGCCCTCGCCGCTCGCGGCGATCCGGCCGACCGCGTCGACGGCGGCGGGCAGCGAGTCGATCTCGACGGCGGTGGCCACGACGCGGTGCACGCCGTGGCCGCCGTCGTAGTCGGCGGTGACGAACCGGCAGCCGGACAGGTCGGTGGTGGTGACCGAGGACAGCCTGCGGTTGCCGTAGTAGCGGCGGGTGATGACCTCCAGCAGCGGCCCGCTGTCCCGGTCGGGGCGGCCGACGCGGCCGGAGACCAGGCGCACCAGCGGCTGCGGTCCGGCGACCATGGCCTTGATCCGCTCGGCGCGGTCGGGCGCGTCCGGGTTCTGGTCCAGGTAGCGCAGGCAGTCGCGGACCTCCACGAACACCTTGGCGCGGTTGCGGCGCAGCAGCGGCTGGGCGAACCAGCGGAACACGATGCCGCGCGCCAGGTCCGACAGCGCGGGGAAGCGGACCTGGGTGGCCTCGACGAGGTGCTCCAGCGCCAGACCGGCGCGCTGGAGCAGCGGCTCGGCGGGCGGCGGGGACTCGATCCACTGGCGCAGCAGCTCGGAGATCACCGCGGCGTGCGCGGCCGGGTCCTGCTGGGCCAGGAAGATCCGGAAGACCGCCGACTCCAGGCCGGGCGCGGTGCGGTCCAGCTCGGTGACGCCGTAGTGGGCGAGCACGCGGGAGAGCTTGGCGGTGAAGTCCTCGGGCAGGCCGGCCCGCTCGACGTCCAGGCTCTGCAGGTAGGCGTGGAAGTGCTCGCGCGGGCTGTGCACGGGGCTGCCCGGCTCGGCCTCCAGCTCGCCGCGCGGCTTGTTGCGGCTGAGCTCGGACAGGTCGGCGAACGCGGTGAGCAGGTCCAGCTCGCCCTCGACGGGACGGCCGCCCAGCTCGGCGCGCGAGGCCAGGTAGCCGGACAGGACGCGGCCCCGGTCCTGCGGGTCGACGTCGAAGCCCAGCAGCAGGCTGCGCAGGTCGGACAGGCAGCGGCCGAGGCGGGCGTCGGCGGCGACGCCGTCGGGCTCGGCGGGCAGGTCGACCGGCGCCT
>NZ_JBQGCX010000640.1:0-1874 GCF_052038725.1 Actinosynnema sp. | reverse complement strand
CCGCCCACCGGCGAGCAGACCTGCGCCCACACGTACCCGATCACGACCACGGCGGGGGCTACGAGTGCCAGCGCGGTGCGGGTGCGCAGCATCCCCCCACCCCCGCACGGGCATCCGGTCGCGGGCGGCGAGCACGTCCCCGGTCGGGGGGCCGGGACGGGGAACACCTCCTGCAGGGCGGCACCCATGACCTCCTCGGCTCCGGGACAGTCCAGGCCCTGCGCGGGGGATCCGGCCCAGCGGCTCGCGTCGAAGGCCGTCACCAGCGCGGACGCCTCGGCGGGCAGGGTCGTGGTCCCGCCGACGAGGGTGGAGAACGCGCCCTCGGCCTCCTCGCAGTACAGGCGGGCGTTGCCGGGTTCGGCCATGAACCGCACGTACTCGCGGGCCAGGCCGGGGCGCCGCGCACCGGCGTTGACGGCCCAGCCGGTGCCCACGAACGTCACCGCCACCGGCTCGCTCCCGGCCGCACCCGCGGGGATGGGGCTCAGGGAGAAGCGGAAGCCGATGTCGGCGCGGAAGTCGGCGAGCTTCCACGCGCCCTGGATGAGGAACGCCCAGCGGCCCGCCTTGAACTCGTCTTCGCCTTGTCGACCACGATCACGTCGGCGGCGGCGCCGGACCCGAGCTCGGGGCTGTTGCACGTCTCGTAGTTGCCGGGCCCGACGCAGTGGTGCTCGACCCGCACGCCGGGGTGGGCCCGCTCGAAGGCCGCGTTCAGCTCGGGTAATCGGGCCTCCTCACCGCCCTCGTCGGGGGAGGTGGAGCAGGCGGGCGACGCGGGCAGCAGGGCGATCAGGACCGCCAGAGCGGCCGGTGTCGTGCGCGCGGGCTCTAGGGCACCACGAGCACCGAGGCGTGCCGCATCCCCGGCGGCATCCCGATGTCGGTGGGTTCCCAGGTGGACATGTCGTCGGCGCTGGCCAGCGCGCCGTAGCCGTCGTCGAGGAAGTGGTCGAAGATCAGCACCCACTCGTCGCCGCGGCGGAACAGCGACGGCCCCTCCACCGGGCTGGGCGTGACCGGGCCGGTGGGTTCGGTGAGCGGGCCGTGGGGGTCGGTGAAGGTGGTGAGCAGGATGTTCTTGTGGTCGGTGCCGGGGGTGTTCTCGCCGCGCTCGTCCTTGAACGCCATGACGTAGCGCCCGCCCGCGCGGGCCACGGTCGCGTCGATCACCGGGTAGCCGGGGTCGAAGAACACCCTGGGCTCGGTGAACTCGGTGAAGTCGCGGGTGGCGGTGTGCCAGATGCGGTGCTCCTGGTTGGTGTGGTGCCAGTCGTGGTCGTCGTTGTCCGGGTCGACCACCGAGGACCACAGCAGGTGCACGACGCCGTCGTCGTCGGTGAACGCCTCCGGGGCCCACGCGTTGCGCGCCCCGGTCACCCCGGCCATCGGTTCCAGGAGCCGTTGCGGCGACCAGCGGCGCAGGTCGGGGGAGGTGGCGTGCACGATGCGCGGACTGGACCAGCCGTCGGTGGCCAGCAGGTGGTAGAGCCCGTCCGGGCCCAGCAGCAGGAACGGGTCGCGCAGCGTTCCGGCGCCGACCTGCCCGCGCAGCACCGGGGCGCCGTCGTCGAGCGGGGTGAAGTGGTGGCCGTCGGGGCTGGTGGCCACGTGCAGGGCTTCGTCGTCGGTGGTGAAGTAGGACAGCACGTGCACGGTTCTAGAGCACCCCCCTGGTGGTGCCTCGGGTGATCAGCGTGGTGTCCATCCGGACGTCGCGAGGGCTGTCGGGTCGGTCGGTGAGCATTCGCACGGCGGTGACTCCCAAGTCGTGCCGCGGTTGGCGGACGGAGGTCAGACCGGGGAAGAGCTGGGCGGCCAGCGGCAGGTCGACGAAGCCGACGACGCTCAGGTCGGCGGGCACGGACAGG
>NZ_JBQGCX010000639.1:0-4534 GCF_052038725.1 Actinosynnema sp. | reverse complement strand
AGCGGGATGGTCCGACTGGAGGCGTCGTCGTAACCGGACCGCGCCAGCAGCGAGACGTCGAACAGCCGCTCGTCGAGCTCCCCGGAGCCGATGCGAGCCTGGACGTCAACCGGAACGACGTGCAGGTCCCCCCGCGTGTCCGTGAACGAGCGAAACCCAACCCCGTCCCGGCCGGGCGCGCGCCTGACGTGGACCCGCCCGTTGCCGACATCCACCACGTCACCGGTGATGAGCGTGACCGTGGTGGTCAACCCGTCGACCCCGACCTGCTGATGCTGTTGTCGGACTTCTGCGGAAGCCGGAACGACTGCCGTGGCGGCGACCACGACAGCCACCAGTCCGGCGACTGGACACGACCGTTTCAACGCGGGATCTCCTCGGTGCACCGTGGGGGAACTGCCCTCGGTGCCGGAGACACAGCACGGGGCCGTTTTGTTGCACGCGCCGCGACCCGGTCCGTTCACAGACCTGCCGGAGGTGCGGGGTGCGCAGGAATCCCGCAGCTGAGGCCGACGCGCAGGCGGGCGACGGCCTCCCCTCGCGGTAGTGTGGCCACCGATCGGCGCGGTGCGCCCGGCAGGGGACGGTGAGGCGGACGTGGTCGTCATCGCACTGCTGGTCCTCATCGCCGCCGCATCGGTGGTGATCGCGGCGCTGAAGGTGGGCAACCAGCGCATGACGACGGCCTTCCTCCTGCTGCACGTGGTGGCGTCGGTGGCGCTCATCGCCGCGCTGGAGGGACCGCTGAACCTCTGGATCGCCACCCTGGGCCCAGGCCTGCTCGTGGCCGCGATCCGCCTGGTCACCACCCTGGTGCGCCTGGGACGGGATCGGAGGACATCCGGAAGGCCGAGTTAGCCGGTGGCGGCCGTCCCCTCCTTGGTCACGACGTCCGCACGCCCCCGACTCGACCACCGCGCGACCCCCCCGACTCCAGTGCGAGACGGGTGGCGGCTCGGTTGCTGGTGCGGTTGAAGAACCCGCGGCGCGGGTGGAGTGCCTTGGTTGTGGTGGGATGAGCGAGTCCGAGCGTCAGCACGTGCGGGCTCGGGTTCGGGCGTCGGTGGACTCGCAGGTGGTCAACGAGAGCGCGCTTCTGCACGTCGATCGGGCCGGTGGGGTGTTGGGGCTCCGGGAGAACCGAGTTCACCCGGTCTGGGCGGCGTGCTCCGCCAGTGCCCTCTTGTCGACCTTGCCGTGCACCGTGCGCGGCAGCTCGTCACACCTCAGAACGCGGTCGGGAAGACGGGCGGCGTCCAGGAGGGCGGCCATCCCGGACCGCACGCCCTCGACGTCCACCGCGCCCGTGAACCACAGCAGGAGCCCTTGTCCTGGAACGTCGGAGACCGCCGCTTCCACGACACCGGGCACCGCCAGCGCCGCTGCCTCGACCTCGGTGGTGCTGATCCGCACGCCCCGCCGCTTGAGGATGTCGTCGCGCCGCCCGACCAGGTGCAGGTCGCCCGCCTCGTCGATCCACCCGTAGTCACCGGTGTGCAGCGCGGTTCCACCGGTGGCCCGGTCGGGGCGGTAGCGGCGGGCGGTCTCCTCGGGGGCGCGCCAGTACCCCGCCATCACGTGCGGCCCGCGCACCACGATCTCACCGATCGAGCCCGGCGCCGCAGGCGCACCGCCCTCCCCGACGACCACAACGGACGTGCCCCTGAGCGGGGTGCCCACGCTTCCCGGTCGCCGCAGCTCGTCGTCGGGACCGGAGATGGTGACGCGCTTGCACTCCGTCATGCCGTACATCGTCAAGACGTCCGCCCCGGGAAACGCCTTCCGGAGGCGACGGGCGTGCTCGGCGGTCAGCTCCGCGCCCGTGTTGGTGAAGCGGCGCACGCGGGTGGGTCCGCGGTCCCTCAGCGCGGCGAGCGCCAGAAGCGCCGCGAGCGGCGGGACCACCGGCACGACCGTCACGCCGAAGGACCTGATCTGGTTCAGCGCGAGCACGTCCGGGGAGTCGCCGGGCAGCACCAGCGCCGCGCCCGCGAGCGCCGTGAGCAGGATCTGGTAGAGCCCGTAGTCGAAGGAGAAGGGCAGTCGACCGTAGACCAGGTCGTCACCCCGGTAGCCGACGCGCTCGGCGATGGCGCGCGCCGCGAACACGACCCGCTCGTGCGGGCACACGACGCCCTTGGGCGCGGCCGTGCTGCCCGAGGTGTACACCAGGAACGCGACGTCATCGGCTGCCACGTCCGGCTCTTCCAGCTCCAGCGAGCCCGCCGCGGCCGAGAGCAGTTCGGCCACCTCGACGACCTGCACGCCGTCTCGCCCCAGGGCGGTGTCGCCCGCCTCCACGACGCACAGCGCGGGTTCGCAGTCGACCACGATCCCGACCACCTGCGGGGCCTCCCGCGCCGGGCTCACGGGCACGGCGACGGCGCCGACCCTGAGCACGGCTTGGAGCAGGACGACGAACTCCCGGCTGTTCGCGAGCCGCAGCAGCACGCGGTCGCGCGGTCGCACGCCCCGCGCCACCAGGCGCGCCGCGGCGTCGGAACCGAGAGCCCACAGGTCCGCGTGCGTCAGATCACCCCGCCGGTCCCGGACCGCCACGGCATCAGGGTGATCGCGAGCGGCCCGCGCGAGGAGCCCGTGCACCACTCCATCACCACAGCGCACCGGTCGCTCCCGTCCACCGCGCGTTCCCGAAACCCTCGTGCCTGAAAAGCTATTCACCGCTCCGATCCGGTGTCAAGGTTTCCGGAAAACCGTCTTCGGTTTCCAGAGCCTGAGGAGAGCCGAACGGGATGAGCGGAGTTGACAGGTCGGTAAAGTTCGCCGCGACCTCCCGGAAAAGGGGGCATCGGGAAACCATTTCCTGTGAATCCCGGAGCGGAACGCCTGAGCGGCTCGGGGATCTCGGGAACACGCAGGCACATCGGGGGTAGTGCTGTGGAGATCACTTCGGCCGAGGCGCCGGAACGGCTCCCGCTGACCGCGGCCGAGCTGTACGGGCTGGCCTCGTTCCAGCCCGTGCCGACCGAGCTGCTGCACCGGATCTCGTCGTGGCCGCTGCCGGACGTCGCGCGGGCGCGCGCCGTCGTCGACGCCGTGGTGGAGCGGCACGCGGTGCTGCGCTCCCGGATCGTCGTCGGCGAGGGGGGCGCGCTCCACCGGGAGATCGACCCGGTCGCGTCACCGCCGCTGGTCGAGCTGGACGACGGCCAGGAGCCGGGTTCGGCGGTGGCGGCTGCGGTCCGCTCTGACCCGATCAGGCTGGAGGAGGAGTGGCCCGCCCGCTGGTACCTGCTGCGCGCCCCCTCGAACGGGGGAACGCGGCTCGGCTTCGTGGTCCACCACGTGGCGGCAGGCGACAAGGGCGTGACGGCCGTCGTCGAGGAGGTCGACCGCCTGCTGGCCGGGCAGGCGCCCGCCGAGCCGCTCGCGCTGGCGGACTGGGTGCGGCTGCGCTCGACCGGGGCCTGCGGGGAGCGCGCGGCGCGGGGCGCCCTGTTCGTCCAGGAGGCCATCCGGTCGTCGCCGTCGCTGGTGTTCACCGATCGGGGCCGCAGGGTCCCGCTGCCCGCCTGGTTGCCTGATGGGCTGGTCCCCTCGACGACGGCCACCTCCCGGTCCGCGGCCTTGGCGGACCGGCTGCTCGTGCTGGGGGAGCGCTGGAGGGTTCCGGAGTCGGTCATTCTGCTGGCCGCGCTGTCGGGGGCGCTGTCGGACCTGCTGGGCGTGCCGGAGCTGCACTGGAGGTCGCTGGTGGACCTGGCGGGTCCGCAGCAGGGCGGCAGCTCGGTGGTGGCGTACGAACCCCACGGGGTGCTGCTCCGGGCTGACGCGTCGACGGGGTCCCTGGAACGGCGGGCGAAGGCGCTCGCCGCGCAGTCGATGCGCGCGATGCGCCACCTGTGGACCGGGGACGACGTGCTCGTCGAGGCCGCCCACGCGGAGTCGGTGCGCCGGGGCGCGCACGTGGACCTGCCCCTGTGGTTCAACTTCGCGCTCAGCAGGCAGCGCCTGGAGCGGTTGGTGGCGGGGCGAGCCCGCGCGGTGGGCGGACCTGCGGTGGAGGTGATCACCGAGGCGCGTTTCGCCCGCCCAGGGGGCAGGGAGATCGGGGTGTTCGCCGCCGGTCAGGACGAGAGAGTGCGGGTCGACCTCTACACCCACCACACGGGTGTGTCGGGCGCCGCGGCCAGGTCGTTGCTGCGAGTGGCCCACGAGGAGATCATGGACAGCTGCCTGGGCCGAGAGTCGCGCGAGCGGCGGGCGCGGGCAGCGGCGGTGGCCAGGGGCCGCCTGTTCCGAGGCGCCGCCCCCGGCCCGTCGGCCGCCGCGCCGGACTCGGGGGGCGCGGTGGTGGAGACCGCCGAGCACGCGACGGGCGTCCTGGACGTCCCTGGGGCCAGCATGACCACGGTCACCCCCAAGCCTGTCCGTCCAGCCTCGGCGGGCGCGCTGCGCGCGCTGCTCGACGCCGTGCGCTCGGGCAGCGCGCTGACCCGGCCGGACCCGGAGCGCAGCTTCCTCGGCCAGGGCGCGTCGATCCGGGACATCCCCTCCGTGATGGGCTTCCTGC
>NZ_JBQGCX010000638.1:0-4472 GCF_052038725.1 Actinosynnema sp. | reverse complement strand
GCGCCGAAGCACGAGGTCGAACCGCTGAGAAGTCCCCGGAACCGGGGGAGGAGGACGGGACAGCACTCCCCGCCACTGTCAACGTATAGCGCACACCCCCTCTTGCCGCAAGACCCCCGTCCGGCCGCACAATCTCCGCCCGAAGCCCCCACGACCCCGGCGCGACCGGGGTCCCGCACCGCGCCCCACCGGGCGCGGCGGCGGGCTGAACCGAACCACGGCGAACGGGCAACCATGATTGACGTGATCATCGTCGGAGCCGGACCGACCGGTGTCGTGCTGGCCGCGGAGCTGCGCCTGCACGGGGTCGAGACCCTGGTCCTGGACCGGGAGCCGGAACCGCCCGCGCACGTCCGCGCGCTGGGCCTGCACGTGCGCAGCATCGAGCTGCTCGACCAGCGCGGCCTCCTGGACGACTTCCTCGCGCGCGGCGTGAAGCACCCCCTGGGCGGCTTCTTCGCGGGCATCACCAAACCCCTGCCGCCGGACGCCCTGGACACCGCGCACGGCTACGTCCTCGGCATCCCCCAGCCCGTGGTCGAGTCCCTGCTCACCGCCCACGCGCTCAAGGCGGGCGCCGAGATCCGCAGGGGCGCCGAGCTCACCGGCCTGGCCCAGGACGCGGACGGCGTCACCGCCGAGCTGGCCGACGGCTCCACCCTGCGCGCCCGCCACCTGGTCGGCTGCGACGGCGGTCGCAGCACCGTCCGCAAGCTGCTCGGCGTCCCGTTCCCCGGCGAGCCCAGCAGGGTCGACACCCTCCTCGGCGAGCTGGAGCTGACCGCGCCCCCGGAGGAGATCACCAGGGTCGTCACCGAGGTCCGCAGGTCCCAGCTCCGCTTCGGCGCGGGCCCGCTGGGCGACGGCCGCTACCGCGTCGTCGTCCCCGCCGCCCACGTCGCCGAGGACCGGGCGACCCCGCCCACCCTGGAGGAGTTCGCCGCCCAGCTCAGGGCCACCGCGGGCACCGACCTCGGCGCCCGGAGCCCGCGCTGGCTCTCCCGCTTCGGCGACGCCACCCGGCTCGCCGACCGCTACCGCGTCGACCGCGTCCTGCTCGCGGGCGACGCAGCCCACGTCCACCCGCCCACCGGCGGCCAGGGCCTGAACCTGGGCGTCCAGGACGCCGTCAACCTCGGCTGGAAGCTCGCCGCCGAGATCACCGGCTGGGCCCCGCCGACCCTCCTGGACACCTACGGGGCCGAGCGCCGCCCGGTCGCCCGCGACGTCCTGGACAACACCCGCGCCCAGATGCAGCTGCTCTCCACCGAACCCGGCCCGGTGGCCGTCCGCGCGCTGCTGTCCGAGCTGATGGACTTCGAGGAGGTCAACCGCCACCTCATCGGCAAGGTCGTGGCGATCGACCTCCGCTACGACCTCGGCGACGACCACCCGCTGGTCGGCAGGCGCCAGCGGGACCTCCAGCTCGGCCGCTCCCGCCTCTACGAGCTGACCCGCGCCGGGCGCGGCCTGCTCCTGGACCAGACCGGGAAGCTCACCGCGTCGGGCTGGGCGGACCGGGTCGACCACGTCGTGGACACCGGCGACGGGCTCGCCGCCCCCGCCGTGCTGCTGCGCCCGGACGGCCACGTGGCCTGGGCGGGGGAGGACCAGGAGGCACTCGACGCCCGCCTCCGCGAGTGGTTCGGCGCCCCTCGCCCCTGACCCCGCCTGCGTCAGGCGACCGGGGAGCGCGTCACACGCTGTGCCTGCGCGCGACCGGCCGCGCGTAGTGCTTGTGCAGCGCGCCGACGTGCCCGGCCCAGAACAGCTGGCGGTCGGTCGCGTTGCCCGGAACCGGAAGGCCCTTGGCCCTGGCCAGCGCGTAGAACCCGGACCCCGCGTCGTTGGAGCTGAGGTACTGCACGAGCGCGCTGATCAGCAGCCCGCCGGTCTCCCGGAACGAGCCCTCGGCGATGTGCCCCAGCAGGTCGCCGAGCGCGGCCCGCTCGGACTCCGCGTCGAAGTCGAACGCGCGCAGGCCGGTGCGCCGCGCGATGGTCGCGTTGAACTCGGTGTACGTGGTCATGCGCTTCAACTCCGCCTGCTCGACGAGGAATCTCCTCCCCTCCTCCGCCAGCGTCTCCCACTCGTCGTCCGAACGCCCGTACCGCACGATGACTCCTCTTCTCACCGGCCGCCGCGAGAATCGGCGGACCACGGATGGAGTGGTGCGCGGAACCGCGTTCCACCCGGCGAGCGGGCGCCGCCCGGCGCATTCGGGACAGCGGGGAACCGCTCGCGTGCCGCGGGTCGTCCCCGCGGCACGACCGGAAGTGCTCCGCGCACCGCAGAACGCCCGGTAGGTGGATAACCACCTACCGGGCGCTCGGCCTTCTCCTGTGGACGATACTGGGATTGAACCAGTGACCCCTACCGTGTCAAGGTAGTGCTCTCCCGCTGAGCTAATCGTCCGAGGCGGAGACGGGAATCGAACCCGTGTACAGGGCTTTGCAGGCCCTTGCCTAAGCCACTCGGCCACTCCGCCAACTTCTCCGGAATGCTAGCACACCGAATATTTGGCCTGAGCCCAAGGGGCCCTCTGCCGAGCGGATGACGAGACTCGAACTCGCGACCCTCACCTTGGCAAGGTGATGCGCTACCAACTGCGCTACATCCGCACGCCCCTCGGAATTCACTTCCCTTTGCCGTTTCCGGCTCCGGTTCGCGTCTTCCTCGGTGCAGGAGGAACTTTATTACACACCTGGCCGCAGAATCAAATCGGGGGTCCCCCGGCCCTGCGACCTGCGCTTTCAGCTCAGGTCGTTGGAGATCAGGTGCGTCAGCGCCTCGTCCACGTCGACCCACAGGTGCTCGTTCCCCGGAACCACGACGTCGTACGTCCGGTCGAGGAAGTCGGCGAGCTCCTGGGCGGAGGCCTCGAACATGGCGTGCCCTGACGGCGAGCTGAGCTCGATCACCACCACCTCGGGGTCGTCGGCCGCGGGTCGGATCCGGACGTCGCCGTCACCGGCGTCCGCGATCAGCCCGTCGGCGAGGAGGTCGCGGGCGAACACCCACTCGACCCACCCGGCGCGGCCGGTGCGGAACGCGGCGATGACCGCGTACGGGTCCTTCGTGTCGTATCGGAGCTCCACCTGCACCGGAACAGCCGGGGTGCGTGGCGCCAGCAGGTCGAAGACCGCTGTTGAGCGGAGCGTGACGTGGTCATTGCGCATCGTCGTTACCCTCTTCTCCCTTCCCGGCCTAGCAAACGACCGAGTTCGCCAGATGTGACGTGTCTGTGGCGAGGAACGCTCGACATCGGGGCGTTTATCACCCTTCTGGGCTAAC
This sequence comes from Actinosynnema sp., assembly GCF_052038725.1. Classification (NCBI taxonomy): domain Bacteria; kingdom Bacillati; phylum Actinomycetota; class Actinomycetes; order Pseudonocardiales; family Pseudonocardiaceae; genus Actinosynnema; species Actinosynnema sp. Next base: position 1,178 of record NZ_JBQGCX010000638.1, on the reverse strand, counting down.
AAGACTTCTGTACGTGCCTGTTTTGTTGCTCTCTGTATCCGCTGGTGTCCCCTCTAGGGCTATCTTGCTCGGTTTAACCTGAACCCGGTACCGGCTGTTGCGCGAATGTTGGACGTGAGGACCTCTCTGGTGGCTTACCCGCCCGCACCGCCGCCGCGCCCAGACCCCCCGACACCTGCCGCGACGGGCGGGCGAGCGTTCGACGCCGCCCTCGTCGCGCGGGTGGTCGAGGGGGACCGGACCGCGTTCGGACATCTGTACGACCGCTACGGTCGTCCGGCTTACTCGTTGGCCAGGAGGATCTGCGTCGACCCCGACCTCGCCGAGGACGTGGTGCAGGAGGCCTTCCTGGTCCTGTGGCGCAGTCCACAAGGGTACGACAGCGCCAAGGGCGCGTTCGGGACGTGGCTGATGACCGTGGTGCACCACCGCGCGGTCGACGCCGTCCGCAGGGAGAACACCCGCAGGGTCAGGTCCGTGCCGCTCACCGACGAGGTGTCCGAGCGCGCCGTGCCGCCCGCCGAGGGCGCGGACGGCGCCGCGCTGGCCGGGCTGGTCGGCGCGGAGGTGCGGGCCGCGTTGGGCAGGCTGCCCGAGGACCAGCGGCAGGTGCTGTCGCTGGCGTACCTGGGCGGGTACACGCAGGCCGAGGTGGCGGCGCTGACCGGGGTGCCGCTGGGCACGGTCAAGTCGCGCACGTTCGCGGCCGTGCGGCGGCTGCGGGGGTTGCTGCGGTCCGTGTGGACCGGGGAGAACGACGAGGCGACGGAGGCGCGGCGGTGACGGGGGAGTCGGGGCGCTGCTCCGGTGAGGAGCTGGCGGCCGGGTGGGCGCTGCGGGCGCTGGGGCCGGACGAGGAGGTCGCCTTCCTGGCGCACCTGCCCGGCTGCGCGCGGTGCGCGCGGGTGGTGCGGGAGACCGAGGAGGTGGCGGCTGCGATCGGCGGAGCCCTGGAGCAGCACGACCCGCCGCCACGGCTGCGGGCGAGGCTCTTGGCGGCCGTGGAGGCGGAGCCGGTCGACGCGCCCGCTGTGCCCTCTGCGCCCGTTGCGGTGCCCCTGAGGCCACGCCGACCCTGGCCGAGGCTCCTGACCGCCGCGGCGGCTGCCCTGGTCCTCCTGGCGGGCACGGGGGCCGCGGTGCGCCTGTCCCAGCTGACCGACCGGGTGGCGGAGGTC
>NZ_JBQGCX010000637.1:0-2354 GCF_052038725.1 Actinosynnema sp. | reverse complement strand
GCCGCCGACAAGGGCACGGCGACCTTCTCCGACCTCGCCAACGGCATCGCGCAGTCCTACGGCTTCTGGCTCGACGACGCCTTCGCCTCCGGCGGCTCGGCGGGGTACGACCACAAGGAGATGGGCATCACCGCCCGCGGCGCGTGGGAGTCGGTCAAGCGCCACTTCCGCGAGCTCGGGCTGGACACCCAGCGCGAGGACTTCACGGTCGTCGGCGTGGGCGACATGAGCGGCGACGTCTTCGGCAACGGGATGCTGCTGTCCGAGCACATCCGCCTCGTGGCCGCCTTCGACCACCGCCACATCTTCCTCGACCCCGACCCCGACGCGGCCCGCTCCTACGCCGAGCGCGCGCGGATGTTCGCGCTGCCGCGCTCCAGCTGGGCCGACTACGACACCTCGCTCATCAGCGAGGGCGGCGGCGTCTACCCGCGCACCGCCAAGAAGGTGCCGGTCAGCCCGCAGGTGCGCGAGGCGCTGGGCCTCGAGGACGGCGTCTCGACCATGACGCCCGCCGAGCTGCTGCACGCCATCCTGCGCGCGCCGGCCGACCTGCTGTGGAACGGCGGCATCGGGACCTACGTCAAGGCCTCCACCGAGACGCACGCCGAGATCGGCGACCGCGGCAACGACGCGATCCGGGTCGACGGCCGCGACCTGCGGGTGCGGGTCGTCGGCGAGGGCGGCAACCTCGGCCTGTCCCAGCGCGGGCGCGTCGAGGCGGCCCTGCACGGCGTCCACGTCAACACCGACGCGATCGACAACAGCGCCGGCGTGGACAGCTCGGACCACGAGGTCAACATCAAGATCGCGCTGACCCCGCTCGTCCACGACGGCTCGATGACCCTCGAGGAGCGCAACACCCTCCTGGAGTCGATGACCGAGGAGGTCGCGGCCAAGGTGCTGCGGCACAACTACGACCAGAACGTCCTCCTCGGCAACGCCCGGCACCAGAAGGAGGCCATGCTGGCGGTCCACCAGCGGCTGGTGCGCTACCTGTCCCAGACCGCCGGGCTGGACCCCGCCCTGGAGTTCCTCCCCGACCGCAAGGAGTGGGAGCGGCGCGCCAAGGACGGCCAGGGGCTGACCAGCCCCGAGTTCTCGGTGCTCGTCGCCTACGCCAAGCTGGGCCTGAAGGAGGCGCTGGCCGACAGCGAGCTCGCCGACGACCCGGCCATGGAGGACACGCTGCTGGACTACTTCCCGGCGCCGCTGCGCGAGGTGGCCCGCGAGTCCCTGCTGGCCCACCCGCTGCGCCGCCAGATCGTGGTCAACGAGATCGCCAACGCCATCGTCAACCGCGGCGGGGTGAGCTTCGCCTACCGGGCTCAGGACGAGACCGGCGCCACCCTGGTGCAGATCGCCCGTGCCTTCCACGTCGTGCGCGCGGTCTTCGACCTCGGCGCCTACACGGCGGCGGTCGAGGCGCTGGACAACGAGGTCGACACCGCGACCCAGTCCGAGCTGTACCTGGAGTTCCGCCGGCTCGTGGACCGGGCGCTGCGCTGGTTCCTGTCCAACCGCTCGCTCAGCAGCGGCATGGAGGCCGAGATCGAGCGCTTCGCCGGGCCGGTGCAGGCCCTCACGCCGCGGCTGCGCGAGCTGCTCCAGGGCTCGGAGCTCGAGCGCTTCGAGGCCAACGCCGCGTGGGCGCGCGAGCGCGGGGTGCCCGACGACCTCGCCGACGCCTACGCCTCGGCGCTGGACCGCTTCTCCCTGCTCGACATCACCGAGCTGTCGATGGAGATGGAGCGTGACGTCGAGGAGGTGGCGGCGGTCTACTTCGGGGTGTCCGAGGCCTTCGGCCTGGACGCGATGCTCACCCACGTGTCGAACCTGCCGCGCACCGACCGGTGGTCCTCGCTGGCCCGCGGCGCGCTGCGCGACGACATCTACGGCGTCATGCGCGGTCTGACCCGCACGGTCGCCGAGCGGACCACGCCGGGCTCGGCCTCGGTCGAGCGGGTCGCGGACGGGATGGCCGAGCACCGCGAGGCCCTGACCCGGACCAGCCAGCTGCTGCACACCGTCGGCGAGATGGACGAGCCCGGGCTGGCGCCCCTCTCGGTGGCGCTGCGCACGCTGCGCGGTCTCGTCCGCCAGGGGTCGGCCGGTGACTGAGCCGCTGCGCAGGTAGGGTGCGTGCGTGCCGACGCTGCGTGACACCCTCTCGCGGACGACGCTGTCCCCGGCCGACGTCGACTGGCTGCACCGGCTGGTCGGCGACTGGCAGATGGTGGCGGACCTGTCGTTCGCGGACCTGACCCTGTGGATCCCCGTCGCGATGGACGACGACCAGGACCAGCACCTGTCGCCGTGGCTGCTGGCCGCGCACGCGCGCCCGCCCACCGGGC
>NZ_JBQGCX010000636.1:0-11082 GCF_052038725.1 Actinosynnema sp. | reverse complement strand
CCGACGCCTACCGGGCCGCGCACGCCGCCCTGGACGAGCTGCTCCCCGGCGACGGCCCGCTGCGGCTGCGCCTGGCCGAGCACCGCGACGCCGACACCGTCCCCCGGCACCGCCTCGCCGACGCCGTCACCGCCCTGTCCGACGCCCTGCGTGCGCGGGTCGCCCCCGACTTCGCGCTGCCGCCGGACGAGGGCGTCGAGCACGAGGTGGTCACCGACCGGCCGTGGAGCGGCTTCACCCACCACCTGGGCGGCAACCGGTCGCGGGTGTCGGTCAACGCCGACATGGGGCACCGCTACGGCACCCTGCCGCACCTGATCGCCCACGAGGCCTACCCCGGCCACCACACCGAGCACTGCCGCCGCACCACCGCCCTCGTCGACGGCCTCGGCCACGTCGAGCACTCGCTGTTCCTGGTCAACAGCCCCCGCTGCCTGGTGTCCGAGGGCGCGGCCGAGCTGGGCCTGCACCTGGCGGTCGGCCCCGGCTGGGGGCGCTGGGCCGAGGAGGTGCTGGGGGACGTCGGGCTGCGGTTCGACGGCGGGCACGTCGAGCGGGTCGAGTCGGCGCTGTCCGGGCTGCTGACCGTGCGCCAGGACGCCGCGCTGATGCTGCACGACCAGCGGGCCGACCCCGACGACGTGGTCGACTTCCTGCGCCGCTGGCTGCTCGTGCCGCACGAGCGGGCCTGCCAGCTCGTGCGGTTCCTGTCCGACCCGCTGTGGCGGGCCTACACCACGACCTACGTCGAGGGCGTCCGGCTGGTCGGGACCTGGCTGGACCTGCGCCCGCCCGGCGGCCCGCTGGTCGAGCGCTTCCGGCGGTTGCTGGACGAACCGCTCGTGCCGCGCAGCCTGGAGGCCGAGCTGGCCGCGGGGGTGCCCTGGCTACCCCGCAACTCTGCGTAAACCCCCTCACTCGGACCGGTGTCAAGCCGTAGAACTGCGGCTATCACGCAATGTTGCGCCCCGATGACGCTGTCCGGGGGAGCGCAAGCCCCCGACCGCACCATCTTTCCCAGGGTTTGCGCGCAGGTGAAGCTTCCATCTCACACCCGTTCGGCCGCCCCGAAACGTGGGTTCCACAGGTAGCTTCCGAACTTGCGGGGCGCGTCCACTGCGCTCCGTGCAGGGGAGGTCCCAAACGTGGCGGTTTGCGCGAGGGGGCCGGCACCCGGCCCTCGTGGGGGCGCCGTCCGCTAGCCGGACGGGGCTCATCCACTCGGGACAGTGCCTGGCCCAGCGAGGAGCGGACGCGGGTGCCGCGTTCGTGAGGAGTTGCCGTGAACGCACGACGACCCGCGAGCCGTTCCTCAGGCTCAACGCGCAGCGCGTCCCGGCGCCGCAAGGCGCCCGCCCAGCACACCTACGTCCTCGACACCTCGGTCCTGCTGTCCGACCCGGCGGCGATGACCCGGTTCGCCGAGCACGAGGTCGTCCTCCCGCTGGTCGTGATCAGCGAGCTGGAGGGCAAGCGGCACCACCCGGAGCTGGGGTGGTTCGCCAGGGAGGCGCTGCGGCTGCTCGACGAGGAGCGCCTGCGCCACGGCAGGCTCGACGCCCCGATCGCCGTGGGGGGCCACGGCGGGACGCTGCGCGTCGAGCTGAACCACACCGACCCGGAGGTGCTGCCCGCCGGTTTCCGCACCGACTCCAACGACGCGCGCATCCTCGCCTGCGCGCTCAACCTCGCCGCCGAGGGCGCCGAGGTCACCCTGGTCACCAAGGACATGCCGCTGCGCGTCAAGGCGGGTGCGGTGGGCCTGGCGGCCGAGGAGTACCGGGCGCACGACGTCACGCTCTCCGGGTTCACCGGCATGTCCGACGTGGACGTCGACCAGTCCCTCGTGGACGCCCTCTACCGGGACGGCTCGGTCGACCCGGCCGAGCACGACCTCGCGGAGCTGGCCGAGCTGCCCTGCCACAGCGGCCTGCGGCTGCTCGCGGGCAGCTCCAGCGCGCTGGGCCGGGTCACCGCCGACAAGCAGGTCCGGCTGGTGCGCGGCGACCGCGAGGCGTTCGGGCTGCACGGCCGGTCCGCGGAGCAGCGCGTCGCGCTCGACCTGCTGCTGGACAACGAGGTCGGCATCGTCTCGCTGGGCGGCCGGGCGGGCACCGGCAAGTCGGCGCTCGCGCTGTGCGCGGGCCTGGAAGCGGTCATGGAGCGCAACCAGCACCGCAAGATCGTCGTGTTCCGGCCGCTGTACGCGGTCGGCGGCCAGGAGCTCGGCTACCTGCCCGGCTCCGAGACCGAGAAGATGCAGCCCTGGGCGCAGGCGGTGTTCGACACCCTCGGCGCGCTGGTCAGCCAGGACGTCCTGGAAGAGGTCATGGACCGGGGGATGCTGGAGGTCCTGCCGCTGACCCACATCCGGGGACGGTCCCTGCACGACTCGTTCGTCATCGTCGACGAGGCGCAGTCGCTGGAGCGGAACGTCCTGCTGACCGTGCTGTCCCGGCTCGGGGCCAACTCGCGGGTGGTGCTCACCCACGACGTCGCGCAGCGCGACAACCTGCGCGTCGGGCGGCACGACGGCGTCGCGGCCGTGATCGAGAAGCTCAAGGGCCACCCGCTGTTCGCGCACGTCACGCTGACCCGCTCGGAGCGCTCGCCGATCGCCGCGCTGGTCACCGAGATGCTGGAGGACTACTCGTCCTGACCGGGGGCCGACCGCCGGGCCCGACCGGGGCCTCCCGCGCCGCGCGGGAGGCCCCGGTCCCGGCCTGCGACCGGTGGTGGCGAGCGGTCACCAGCCCGAGGGGAGCGGCCTGCCCTCGGCGAAGCCCGCCGCCGACTGCACGCCCAGCACTGCGCGCGCGTGGAACTCCTCCAGGGTCGTCGCGCCCGCGTAGGTGCACGCCGACCGCACGCCCGAGGTGATCGAGTCCAGCAGGTCCTCGACGCCCGGCCTGGTCGGGTCCAGGCGCATCCGGGAGGACGAGATGCCCTCCTCGAACAGCCCCTTGCGGGCCCGGTCGAACGCGCTGTCCGTGCGGGTCCGCGCGCTCACGGCCCGCTTCGACGCCATGCCGAACGACTCCTTGTAGAGCCTGCCCGCCTCGTCCCGCTGCAGGTCGCCGGGCGACTCGTAGGTGCCCGCGAACCACGAGCCGACCATGACGCTGGCCGCGCCCGCCGCCAGCGCGAGGGCCACGTCGCGCGGGTGCCGCACGCCGCCGTCCGCCCACACGTGCTTGCCCAGCTCGCGGGCCTGCGCGGCGCACTCGGCCACCGCCGAGAACTGCGGGCGGCCCACGCCGGTCATCATGCGGGTGGTGCACATCGCGCCGGGGCCGACCCCGACCTTGATCACGTCCGCGCCAGCCTCGACCAGGTCGCGCACGCCCTCGGCGGTCACCACGTTGCCCGCCACCACCGGCACGGCAGGCGACAGCGCCCGGACCGCCTTCAGCGCGGTCAGCATCTTCTCCTGGTGCCCGTGCGCGGTGTCCACGACCAGCGCGTCCACCCCGGACGCCAGCAGCGCCTCGGCCTTCGCCGCCACGTCGCCGTTCACGCCGACGGCGGCGGTCACCCTGAGCCTGCCGCTCGCGTCCAGCGCGGGCTGGTACACCTCGGCGCGCAGCGCGCCCAGGCCGGTCATGATGCCCTTGAGCCTGCCGTCGCCGTCCACGCCCAGCGCGGCCCGGTGAGCGCCCAGCCGCTCGAACACCTCGCGCGGCGCGGTGTCCAGCGGCAGCACGAGCACGTCGTGGTCGGCCACCTCGCTCAGCCGGGTGAACCGGTCGACGCCGCCCAGCGCGTGCTCGTCCACGGTGCCCACCGGGCGCCCGTCCGGGCCGACCACCACGACGGTGCCGTGGGCGCGCTTGTGCAGCAGGTTGAACGCGTCCGCGACCGAGTCGTTCGGGGACAGCACCAGCGGCGTGTCCCACACCGGGTGCCGCTCCTTGACCCAGGACACGATCTCGGCCACCGCCTCGGGGGCCACGTCCTGGGGCAGCACGACCAGGCCGCCGCGCCTGGCCATCGTCTCCGCCATGCGGCGGCCCGCGACGGCGGTCATGTTGGCCACGACCACGGGGATCGTGGCGCCCGTGCCGTCGGAGGTGGAGAGGTCGACCCCGAACCGGGAGTCCACGGCGGAGCGGCCGGGGACCAGGAAGACGTCGTCGTAGGTCAGGTCGTTGGCGGGCTGGTGCCCTTCGATGAATCGCACGTTGAGGTGACACTACCCGTGGTCACCGGCGGTGTCCTGCGATCGGGGGTCCGCGGCGGTGGGCTCTCGGGGGTCAAGGGGGGTGGCGCCCGCCGCACCACCCGGCGCCGCGCGCTCGGGCAGCATCGCCCGGACCGCGTCGAGGGTGTCGGCCTCGGCGGCGGTCTTGTCCGGCCGGTACCGCACCACCCGCGCGAACCGCAGCGCCACCCCGCCGGGGTAGCGGTGGCTGACCTGCGCGCCGTCCAGCTCGATCTCCACCACCAGCTCCGGCCGCACCCGCACCACCCACTCGCCGCGCTCCTCGGCGATCGCGAGCAGCGCCTGCGTCTGCCACGCCAGCAGCTCGTCCGTGAGCCCCTTGAACGTCTTGCCGACCATGACCGGCGGCCCGCCGTCCGCGTCGCGCGCCCCGAGGTGCAGGTTGGACAGCAGCCCCTCGCGCCGCCCGCTGCCCCACTCGACCGCGAGCACCACCAGGTCGAGCGTGTGCACGGGCTTGACCTTCCGCCACGCCTTGCCGCGCCGCCCGGCCGCGTAGGGCGCGTCGAGGTCCTTGACCACCACGCCCTCGTGCCCGCCGTCCAGCGCGTCCCGCAGCACCCCGGCGGCGCTCTCCGGCGTCGCGTCGGCGACCCCCGGCACCACGTGCCGCCCGGCCGCCGACCGCAGCGCCGCGAGCCGCTCGCGCAGCGGCCGGTCCAGCAGGTCGTCGCCGTCCAGGTGCAGGCAGTCGAAGAAGAACGGGCTGAGCAGCAGCTCCCGCTCGTCCTGCGCGCCGAACCGGCTCATCGTCTCCTGGAACGGCCTCGGCTTGCCGTCGTCGCGCAGCGCCAGCGTCTCCCCGTCCAGCACCACCGACCGGCAGGGCAGCCCGCGCACCAGCTCGACCAGCTCCGGCACGGTCCCGGTGATCTCGCGCAGGGTCCGGGTGAACACCCGCACCCCGTCGCCGTCCCGGTGCACCTGGATGCGCGCCCCGTCCAGCTTGTGCTCCACCACGACCGGGCCCGACCCGGCCAGCGCGTCCTCCAGCGACTCGGCGGGCGAGGCCAGCATCGGCCGCACCGGGCGGCCCACCTCCAGCCGGAACCGGGCCAGCCCGTCCACCCCGTCGCGCAGCGCCGCCGCCGCGGTCGCGGGCAGCTCACCGGACAGCATGAACGCCCGCCGCACCGCCTCGCCGGGCACCCCGGCAGCCCGCGCCACGGCGTCCAGCATCACGCCCTCCAGCGCGCCCTGCCGCAGCTCGCCGGTCAGCAGCCGCTTGAGGAAGTCCTGCTCCTCGGCCGTCGCCCCGGCGAACAGGGCCGCCAGCAGCGCGGCCCGGCGCGCGGCGCTGCCCTTCCCGGACTCGGCGGCGAACTCGCCCAGCGCCCCGTCCACGTCGGACACCCGCAGCGACGCCTCGTCGGCGGGCGGGGCCGCCAGCTGCCGCGCGGTGCGGAACCCGGCGCCGATCCGGCCCTGCCGGGGCACGCCCACCAGGAACGACACCACAGCTTCAGCGTCCCCGGCGGCCCCGGTGTCCTCGACCCCGCGCAGCAGCCCGGCCAGCGCCGACACCTTCGCCAGCCGGGAGCGGGTCGACCCCACCTCGGCGGACACCTCGACCACCCGTGAGAACAGCACGGGCTGATCGTGCCCCGGATCACCGGCCCCCGCCGATCACGGACGCGACCGGGGGACGGGGCCGCCGCACCCGTCCCCCGCCGACCCGCCCGCCGAGGGGCTCAGCGGTCGTTGCGCGCCATCCGCACCACGTCCAGCGCCGCGTCCAGCTGCTCCTCGCTGAGCTTGCCCGGCACGTGCCCGCGCTCCAGCACCACCTGCCGGATCGTCTTGCGCTCGGCCAGCGACTGCTTCGCGATCGACGCCGCCTCCTCGTAGCCGAGGTGCTTGTTCAGCGGCGTCACGATCGACGGCGAGGACTCGGCGTACTCGCGCATCCGGTCCGCGTCCGGCTCGACGCCCCTGACCACCTTGTCCGCGAGCAGCCGCGCCACCGCCGCCAGCAGGCGCGCCGACTCCAGCACGTTCCGCGCGATCACCGGCAGCATCACGTTGAGCTGGAAGTTGCCCTGGGTCCCGGCGAACGCCACCGCCGCGTCGTTGCCGATCACCTGCGCCACCGCCATCATCGTGGCCTCCGGGATCACCGGGTTGACCTTGCCCGGCATGATCGACGACCCCGGCTGCAGGTCCGGCAGCGCCAGCTCGCCCAGCCCCGCGCGCGGGCCCGAGCCCATACAGCGCAGGTCGATCGCGATCTTGTAGAATCCCACCGCGGGGGCCCGCAGCTGCCCGGACACCTCCACCACCCCGTCCTGGGTGGCCTGCGCCTCGAAGTGGTCCTCCGCCTCGGTCAGCGGCAGCCCGGTCACCCGCGCCAGCTCCTCGGAGACCGCCGCGCCGAAGCCCTCCGGCGCGTTCAGCCCGCTGCCCACCGCCGTGCCGCCGATCGGCAGCTGCGCCAGCCTGGGCAGGCTGTCCCGCAACCGCGCCACCCCGTTGGCCACCTGGGTCGCCCACGCCCGCGCCTCGTCGCCGAGCAGCACGGGCACCGCGTCCATCAGGTGCGTGCGCCCGGACTTGACGATCCCGGCCCAGTCCGCCGCCCGCGCGTCCAGCTCGCCCCGCAGGTGCTCCAGCGCCGGGAGCACGTCGTTCGCGACCGCCTCCGTCGCGGCTACCCGAAGCGTCGTGGGGAAGGTGTCGTTGGACGACTGGGAGGCGTTGACGTGGTCGTTCGGGTGAACCTCGCGGCCGAGCGCCCGCGACGCCAGGGTCGCGATCACCTCGTTCGCGTTCATGTTCGACGACGTGCCCGACCCGGTCTGGAACACGTCCACCGGGAAGTGCCCGTCGTGCTCGCCCGCCGCGACCTCGTCCGCCGCCGCCGCGATCGCCTCCGCGACCTCGGGCTCCAGCACGCCCAACCGCCCGTTGACCCGCGCGGCAGCCGCCTTCAGCAGCCCGAGCGCCCGGATCTGCGAGCGCTCCAGGCCGCGCCCCGAGATCGGGAAGTTCTCCACCGCCCGCTGCGTCTGCGCCCGCCACAGCGCGTGCGCGGGCACCCGGACCTCACCCATCGTGTCGTGCTCGACGCGGTACTCCTGACCATCCATGCCACCGAGTCTGGCCCCGCAGCGGGGGATGGGCACGGTGGTCGAGGACACCTAGGGTCGGGGGAATGGACCTCGATGTCGATCTGCTGGTCGTCGGAGCGGGACCCACCGGACTCTTCGCGGCCTACTACGCCGGGTTCCGCGACCTGGCCACCGCCGTGGTGGACGCGCTGCCCGAACCGGGCGGGCAGATCACCGCCATGTACCCGGAGAAGATGATCCTCGACGTCGCGGGCTTCCCCGCCGTGCGCGGCCGGGACCTGGTCGACGCGCTGGTCACCCAGGCCGGGCAGTGGAACCCCACCTACCTGCTGGGCCGCCAGGCCCGCACGCTCGCCCCGGTCGACGGGAAGCTGCACGTGGGGCTGGCCGACGGGGCCACCGTGCGCGCGGGCGCGGTGCTGCTCACGGCGGGCATCGGCGAGTTCAAGCCGAGGCCGCTCGTCGCGGGGGAGGGCTGGCTCGGGCGGGGGCTGGTGCACTTCGTGCCCGCGCTGGACGCGCACGTCGGGCAGGACGTCGTGGTCGTCGGCGGCGGCGACTCGGCGTTCGACTGGGCGCTCGCGCTCGCCCCGATCGCGGGCAGCGTCACCGTCGTGCACCGCCGCGCCACGTTCCGCGCGCACCCGCCGACCGTGCGGCAGGTCCGCGACCTGGGCGTGCGGATCATCACGGACGCGCAGGTCACCCGGATCGGCGGGGACGGGCGGGTCGCCGAGGTCGAGGTCGACGTCAAGGACTCCGGCAGCGAGGTGCTGCCCGCGCAGACCGTGGTGGCGGCGCTGGGCTTCACCGCGGACCTGGGGCCGATCGAGTCGTGGGGGCTGGAGCTGGACCACCGGGCGGTCGTGGTCGACCAGACCATGCGCACCGCGCTCGACGGGGTCTACGCGGCCGGGGACGTCGCCACCTACCCCGGCAAGGTCAAGCTGATCGCGACCGGGTTCGGCGAGGCGGCCACGGCGGTCAACAACATCGCGGTCGCGCTCGACCCGGACGCGCACCTGTTCCCCGGCCACTCCAGCGACGCCAGGTAAGGACCCGCCAGGTAAGGACCCCCGGCCCCGCCCGCATCCGGACAGGCGGCCCCGGTCAGGGCACCACCTGCACCTGCTCACCGGGGAACAGGTTGTCGAAGAACACCACCGACGCGTCGGGCCCCAGGTGCACGCACCCGTGCGACTGGTCGGTCAGGCTGCCCTCGTGGAAGGCGATGCCGTCAGCGGTGAAGTACACCGAGTTGGGCATCGGCGCGTTGTAGGGGACGCTCCAGTCGTCCTTCACCTTGCGCAGCACCGGGAAGGTGCCGACGGGCGTCTCGTAGCCCGGCCTCCCGGTGGTGATCGGCACGGGGCCGTAGCTCGCGCCGCCGTCGTAGACCAACCAGGCCTGGTTGGTCGACAGCTGGACGCACGCCCCGTTCTGGACGCCGCCGCACGGCGTCCCGGACGCCGCCGAGGCCGGAGCCGCGAGACCGAGCGTCAGAGCGGTCGCGGCCAGTGCGGTGCCGAGGATCCTCTTCTTCATCTCGAAATCACCCCTCGCGCTCCGATTACCCCCTGGAATCCGCGACCAACCCCTGAAAAGACCAGTGGCCCACCCCCGACCTGCGGGAATGGGCCACTGGAAGTAATCGTCACTGCTCCCTGCGGGCGTCACTCAGCCACCCGCGGGGGTGAGGTCCGGGAACGGTCAGACCGTCCCCGCGTACCCGCTGATCCAGGTCCGGAACGCCGGGACGTCCACGTAGATCGACGGGCCGGTCGCGCAGGTGGAGTTGTTGTTGCCCGCGCGGCTGGTCGCGCCGATCAGCTGCCAGGCGCCGCCCACGGACTTGATCTGCGGGCCGCCCGAGTCGCCGTAGCAGGCGCCCTTGTTGCCGCCGGGGTTGTTCGTGCAGATCTCGTACGCGCCGTAGATGCCCGAGCAGCTGCCGTCCGACACGATCGAGGTGTTCAGCTCCTGCAGGGTGGTCGGCGCGCCGCAGCCGCCCGCCGGGGCGCAGGTCTGGCCCCAGCCGATGATGCGGGTGGCGGTGCCGGTCGCGCCCGAGGTGGAGGCGACGGTGATCGGGGCCTGGGTCACCGAGGTGGCCAGGCGCACCAGCGCCAGGTCGTAGCTCGGGTGCGTCACGACCTGCGCGCCGGTGGCGACGGTGCCGCCGCTGGTGCGGTTGGTGGTGCCGACCCGCGCGCGGATCGAGCTCGCGGACGTGCCCTGCACGCAGTGCTTGGCCGTCACCACCCAGTTGGCCTTGATCAGCGAGCCGCCGCAGAAGTGGCTGCCCGAGCTGCTCTGCAGGGACACCATGAACGAGTACGTCTGGGTGGCGTTGCCGCCGCCCACGATGGCCGGGGTCAGGTCCGGCTCGGTGGGCGCGGCCTGGGCGCCGCCGACCGTCGCCAGCGCGGTGCCGACCGCGACGGCGAGCGCCGTGAACAGGGGGCGAATCCTCATCGCTCTTCCTCCCCGCCGCCCGCGCAGGGGTGCGGGCGGCCAGGTCGGAAACGTAAGGACTGGGCACCGGGCGCGACTACCTACGGACGGACGGTAGCCGCGCCTTGACCGTTGACAGCTCCAGGGGGTGACCCCGGTCACCCACCGGTGTCACCCCCGGCGCGCCTCGCCCCGCTACGGCAGCGGGGGCAGCGGCTCCTCGCCCGACGGCGGCAGGTCGAAGTCCACCGACGCGTACTCGCGCAGCTTCGTCAGCCGGTGGAACCCGTCGATCATCCGCACCGTGCCCGACTTCGACCGCATCACGATCGACTGGGTCGTGCAGCCACCGGCCTGGTAGCGCACCCCGCGCACCAGGTCGCCGTCCGTGACGCCCGTCGCGCAGAAGAACACGTTGTCCCCGCGCACCAGGTCGGACGTGGTCAGCACCCGGTCCAGGTCGTGGCCCGCGTCCAGCGCCCGGCCGCGCTCCGCGTCGTCCTTCGGCCACAGCCGCGCCTGGATCTCGCCGCCCATGCACTTGAGCGCCGCCGCCGCGATGATGCCCTCCGGCGTGCCGCCGATGCCCACCAGCAGGTCCACGCCGGTGTCCGGGCGGGCCGCCGAGATCGCGCCCGCCACGTCCCCGTCCGAGATGAAGTGGATGCGCGCGCCGGACCGGCGCACCTTCAGCACCAGGTCCTCGTGCCGGGGCCGGTCCAGCACGCACACCGTCACGTCCGACACGTCGACGCCCTTGGCCCTCGCCACCCGCCGCACGTTCTCCGAGATCGGCGCGGTGATGTCGATGGCGTCCGCCGCCTCCGGCCCGGTGGCCAGCTTCTCCATGTAGAACACCGCCGACGGGTCGAACATCGCGCCCCGCTCGGCCACCGCCAGCACCGCCAGCGCGTTCGGCATCCCCTTGGCCATCAGCGTCGTGCCGTCGATCGGGTCGACGGCCACGTCGCACTCCGGGCCGTTGCCGTCGCCCACCTCCTCGCCGTTGAACAGCATGGGCGCCTCGTCCTTCTCGCCCTCGCCGATCACGACGACCCCGCGCATCGACACCGTGCCGATCAGCTTGCGCATGGCGTCCACGGCCGCGCCGTCGCCGCCGTTCTTGTCACCCCTGCCGACCCAGCGGCCCGCCGCCATCGCCGCCGCCTCGGTCACCCTGACCAGCTCCAGCGCCAGGTTCCGGTCCGGCGCCTCGCGCCGGCGCTCCGACGTGCTGTTGGACGTCATGCTGCTCCTCGTGCGGTAGACCGGCAGATAGCCGATCCTCGCACGTGGTCAGCCCGCGCGACCGTCCTCCTCGGACACCGCGAGAGCTTG
>NZ_JBQGCX010000635.1:0-9690 GCF_052038725.1 Actinosynnema sp. | reverse complement strand
CTACCCCTTCGTCGCCCCCAGCGTCAGCCCGCCCACGAACTGCCGCTGGAGCACGAAGAACACCACCAGCGTCGGCAGCGCCACCAGCAGCGCCCCCGCCGCCACCAGGTTGTTGTCCGTGAAGAACGCCCCCCGCAGGTTCTGCAGCGCCGACGTCACCGGCATCTTCTCGCCGGTCTGGATCAGCACCAGCGCCCACAGGAAGTCGTTGTAGATCCAGGTGAACTCCAACGTCGCCAGCGCCGCCAGCGCGGGCCTGCACAGCGGCAACACCACCTGCCAGTAGCGCCGCCACACCCCCGCCCCGTCCACGCGCGCCGCCTCGCCGATCTCGCGCGGGATGGTCTTCATGAAGTTGCTCAGCACGAACACGCAGAACCCCGACTGGAACGCCACGTGGATCAGCACCAACCCCAGCCGCGAGTCCAGCAGCACCCCGCTGTCGCTCACCCACCCCGGCACCGGCGTCAGCAGGTACAGCCGGTGCAGCGGCGTCACCACCACCTGCTGCGGCAGCAGGTTCCCGGCGGTGAACAGCATCAGCAGCCCCAGGTTCAGCCGCCTCGGCAACCGGGCCGCGCCGAACGCCGCCATCGAGCTGAGCAGCAGCACCAGCACCACCGACGGCAGCGCCACCACCAGCGTGTTCAGGTAGTAGCGCGGCAGCTCGGCCCGCGTCCACGCCTCCGCGTAGTTCGCCAGCGTCAGCTCCTCGGCGACCGAGAAGTACCCGTTCCGCGCCGTGTCGTCGTAGCTGCGCAGCGACGCGTACAGCGCCCACAGCAGCGGCGCGATCGTGCCCAGGCACGCCAGCACCAGAAAACCGTGCAGCGCAACGGCTCCCGCCCGAACGCCCCTCACTCCGACTCCTCCCGCCGGAACACCTGCACGAGGTAGGTGGCGATGAACCCGAGCGAGATCACCAGCAGCACCACCGCCAGCGCCGACCCCCACCCGATCCGGCTGGACTCGCCGATGATGTTGTCGGTCACCAGCACCGACAGCAGCTCCAACCCGTTGCGCCCCTTGTTGACGACGTAGACGATGTCGAACGCCCGCAGCCCCTCGACCACGGTCACCACCAGCACCACCACGTTCACCGGCCGCAGCACCGGGAACACCACGCGCGTGAACGCCTGCCACCCGTTCGCCCCGTCCAGCGCCGCCGCCTCCCGCAGCGCCGGGTCCACGGCCTTGAGCCCCGCCAGGTACAGCACCATCACGTACCCGGTGTGCCGCCACGCCGCCGCGACGAGCACCGCGCACAGGTTGACGTCCTTGTCCCCCAACCAGTTCACCGGATCGCTGTCGGCGGTCCCGAGCAGGTTGTTCAGCAGTCCCTGCTCCGGCTGGTACACCAGCTGCCAGATGAACCCGACCAGCGCCAGCGACAGCACCACCGGCAGGTACAGCACGCTCTGGTACACCCGCCCGAACCGCAGCCTCCGGTCCAGCAGCACGGCCAGCAGCAACCCGGCCGAGGTCGGCACGAGCACCAGGAACACCAGCCACACCAGGTTGTTGCGCACGGCGGGCCAGAACCTCGGGTACGAGGTGAGGATGTCGACGTAGTTGCGCGCCCCCACCCACTCCAGGTCCTCGACCCCGCCGATGCCGTTCCACGAGGTGAACGACAGCCCGACCGACCCGAGCGCGGGCGCCCACACCAGCGCCACGTGCAGCAGCGCGGGCACGCCGATCATCAGCGCCAGCGCCACCCGCTCGCCGCGCGTCGGCGACGTGGCGCGCTTCGCCTTGCCCACCGGCGGTCTCACTCGGAGAAGATGGTCTTGGCCTGCTCCGCCATCCCGCGCAGCACCGGGTCCACGTCACCGGGCTCGGACAGGAACGCGGTCAGCCCGTTGGTCGCCGCGTCGCTGGCGAACCTCGGATCGGTGTCCCGGTCGAGGAACTGGGTGATGTGCGAGGCCGAGGCGATCACCTCGGCCGCCTTGCGCTGCAACGGGGTGTACCCGCTCACGTCGACCCCGGTGCTGGTCGCCACGGTCGTCGGGTCGGCCTTCAGGTAGGCCAGCTGTGCCTGCGGCGACGCCAGGTGCTCCAGCAGCTTCCGCGCCCCGTCGGGGTTGCCGGGCTCGCGGGAGAGCATGAAGCCGTCGATGGGCGCCTCGACGGTGTCGGTGCCGAACTCGGGGTTCACCTCGGGGAACGGGAAGAAGTCCAGGTCGTCGCGGTCCGCGCCGGTGAACTGCTGGGCCAGGAACGAGCCGAGCAGGTACATCCCGGCCTCACCCCGCTGGAGCGACTGGGCGGCCTCCTGCCAGTCGCGGCCGAGCGCGTTCTCCTGGTGGAACGGCAGCAGCCGCTTCCAGGTGTCGAACACCTCCCGCACCCGAGGCCCCCGCCAGTCCTCCCTGCCCGCCATCAGGTCGACGTGGAACCGGTAGCCGTTGATCCGGAAGTTCAGCTGGTCGAACGTGCCCATCGCGGGCCAGCCCTGCTTCTGCGCGAACGCGATCGGCGCGAGCCCGTCGGCCTTCATCCTGGTGGCCAGCGCGACCAGCTCGTCCAACGTGCCCGGCGGGGTGTACCCGCGCTGCCGCCACAGGCTCGGCCGGTAGAACATCCCCCACGGGTACTGGGTGAACGGCACCAGGTGCTGCTTGCCGTCCGCCGCCGTCGCGGCCTCTTTGACGGCGGGGGAGAAGCCGGAGCCGACCTTCGCCCACACGTCCGACAGGTCGCCGGTGAGGCCCTGCTCGGCGAAGAACCTCATGCGGTAGCCGGAGAACCAGGACAGCACGTCGTCCGGCCGCCCCTGCAGGTAGTTGTTGATCTGCTCCTGGTACTGCTCGTGCTGCTTGGTGTTGATCCGCACGCTCAGCCCGGAGGAGCCCTCGAACGACCTCAGCACCGCCGTGATCGCGTCCTTCGGCACCGGGTCGGACTGGTTGTTGCCGAACGTCACAACGTCCGCCGACGCGCCGCTGGGGTCGCCGCCGCACCCGACGAGTCCGGGCGCCGCGCTCACCCCCGCTCCGAGCGCGAGCGCGCGCAGCACGGCGCGACGGCCTAATCGGGGGGACCGCTGGGGCGTGGGCGTGGACATGATCGCTCCTGTCGGGTTGACGCAACGCTGAACCAACCGAACGCGAATCCAACAAAGTTGCGCATAATGTGTCGCCTGTCACAGGGAACGTCAATGGCCGTTACCGGCCCGTTAACGCGCTAGTCCGAACCCTCCTGCCGCGCATACCAGCGGGTCGGGTGACGTGTACCGCCAAACAGTGTCAGACGGGCGTTACTGTTTGACTGTGTTGAGTTTGTGGTTCACTCTTGCGCCATGACGAGCTGGCCGACCGGACTGCCGGGCCTCGCCTGGGGCGCCGACTACAACCCTGAGCAGTGGCCCGAGGAGGTCTGGGACGCCGACGTCGAGCTGATGCGCGCGTCCGGCGTGAACCTCGTGAGCCTCGGGATCTTCTCCTGGGCGCTGCTGGAGCCCCGCGAGGGCGAGCGCGACTTCGCCTGGCTCGACCGGGCCATGGACCGCCTCGCCGAGGGCGGGATCCGGGTCGACCTGGCCACCGCCACCGCCGCGCCCCCGCCCTGGATGACCACCGACCATCCCGAGGTCCGCCCGGTCCGCGAGGACGGCGTCCGCCTCACCCACGGCTCCCGCCAGGCCTACTGCCCCACCTCCGAGGTCTACCGCACCCGCGCCGTCGCGCTGGCCCGCGCGCTGGCCGAGCGCTACCGCGACCACCCCGCGCTGTCCGCCTGGCACGTCGGCAACGAGTACGGCTGCCACGTCCCGCGCTGCTACTGCGACAACTGCGCCGAGGCGTTCCGCACCTGGCTGCGCGAGCGCTACGGCGACCTCGACGGCCTCAACGAGGCCTGGGGCACCCTGTTCTGGTCCCAGCGCTACAGCGCGTGGGAGCAGGTCGTGCCGCCCCGCGTGACCCCCACGTTCGGCAACCCCGGCCAGCTGCTCGACTTCAACCGCTTCGCCTCCGACGCGCTCCTCGAGCTGTTCAAGGCCGAGCGGGACGTGCTGCACGAGGTCACCCCCGGCGTGCCCGTCACCACCAACTTCATGGTCGGCTGGACCTTCGCCGACCTGGACTACTGGGCGTGGGCCAAGGAGATGGACTTCGTCTCCAACGACCACTACACCCGCTCCGAGGACCCCGACCGGCACATCGAGCTGGCCATGGCCGCCGACCTCACCCGCGGCCTCGCGGGGGGCCGCCCGTGGCTGCTCATGGAGCAGTCCACCTCGGCGGTGAACTGGCAGCCCCGCAACATCGCCAAGCTCCCCGGCGAGCAGCGCCGCAACTCCTTCTCGCACGTCGCGCGCGGCGCCGACGGCACGCTGTTCTTCCAGTGGCGCCAGTCGAAGGCGGGCGCCGAGCGCTTCCACTCGGCGATGGTCCCGCACGGCGGCGAGGACACCCGCGTGCACCGCGAGGTGCGCCGCGTCGGCGCCGAGTACGCCAAGCTGGACGAGCTGCTCGGGTCCACCGTGGACGCCTCCGTCGCGATCGTCTACGACTGGCACTCGCGCTGGTCCCTCGGCCAGGAGGCCACCCCCACCGCCGACTTCTCCTACCAGGAGAACGTCTTCGGTCTGTACCGGGCGCTGTGGCGCTCCGGCGTCACCGTCGACTTCGTGCCCTCCGGCGCGGACCTGTCCGGGTACAAGGCCGTCGTCGTGCCCTCGCTGTTCCTGCTCGACGACGCCGAGTGGCTCACCTCCTACACCGGCCACCTGCTGGTCACCCACCTCACCGCGATCACCGACACGCGCGGCCACGTGCACCTGGGCGGCTACCCCGGTCTCATCGGCGGGCTGCTCGGCGTGCGCACCGAGGAGTTCCACCCGCTGCGCGCGGGCGAGGTCGTCCGGCTCGACGACGGCGGCGAGGTCGCCGTGTGGACCGAGCTGCTGCGCTCCGAGGGCGCCGAGGTGCTCTCCCGCTACGCCGACGGCCCCCTCGCGGGTGAACCGGCCGTCACCCGCAACGGCAACGCCTGGTACCTCGGGTGCGGTCTGCGCGGCGCGGCGCTGGAGACCCTGGTGTGCTCCGTGGTGGCGGACGCGGGCGTCGAGCGGGTCCTGGTGACCGACCAAGGCGGCGGCGCGGACGTCGGCGCCGGTTCGGCGGGCGTCGAGGTCGTGCGCAGGCGCGGCGACGGCGGCGCGTGGCTGGTCGCGATCAACCACGGCGGCGAGCCCGCCCTGGTGCCCGCGCGCGGCGTGGAGCTGCTGTCCGGCGACGACGTCGGCGGGACGCTCACCGTCCCGGCGGGCGGCGTGGTCGTTGTCAGGGAAGCCGTGGTCGGGGAAGCCGCCGCCGGGGAACCGGCCGTCGCAGAAGGGGAGTGACCGTGCTCGCGCGGCAGAGGCAGGCGGTGATCCTGGAGGAGGTGCGCCGCACCGGCGCCGTCCGGGTCAGCGACCTCGTGGTCCGGCTCGGCGTGTCCGACATGACGGTGCGCCGCGACCTGGACGTGCTCGCGTCGCGCGGGCTCCTGGAGAAGGTCTACGGCGGGGCCACCACGGTGGTCGTGCGCAGCACCGACGAGCCCGGCTTCGAGGCCAAGTCGGTGCGGCAGCTCCCCGAGAAGGAGGCCATCGCCGCGCGCGCGGCGGGCCTGGTGCGCCCTGGGACGGCCATCGGGCTGTCCGCGGGCACCACCACGTGGACGCTCGCCAGGTTCCTGGAGGACATCCCGGACCTGACCGTGGTCACCAACTCCATCCGGGTCGCCGACGTGCTCCAGCAGGGCGGGCGCACCGACCGCACGGTGGTCCTCACCGGCGGCGTGCGCACCCCGTCCGACGCGCTCGTCGGCCCGGTCGCGGTGCAGGCGCTGCGCTCCCTGCACCTGGACGTGGTGTTCCTGGGGGTGCACGGCATGGCCGAGCGCTCCGGGTTCACCACGCCCAACCTGAACGAGAGCGAGACCGACCGGGCGCTGGTGGACGCGGCCGGTCGGGTCGTCGTGCTGGCCGACCACACCAAGTGGGGCACGGTCGGCATCTCCACCATCGCCGACCTCGACGAGGCGGACGTCCTGGTCACCGACGCCGGACTGCCCGAGGAGGCGGTCGCGGTGCTCGGTGAGCAGGTGGGTGAACTGGTCCTGGCGCACGTGCCCGGACGGGGAGAAGAGGAACTGGCGTGACTGGCGTGAAGCGCACGGCGGGCGAGCTCGCCGACGGCCGAGAGATCATCTACTACGACGACTCGGCCGACGCGCCCCCGCGCACCGCGGCCGACACGAGGGACCTGCCGAGGACGCAGCCGCTGTCCGAGGTGCGGCGGGACCCGCTGACCGGCGAGTGGGTCGCGATGGCCGCGCACCGGCAGACCCGCACCTACAAGCCCCCGGCCAACCTGTGCCCGCTGTGCCCGACCGAGCCGGGCAAGCCGACCGAGATCCCCGAGGCATCCTACGACGTCGCGGTGTTCGAGAACCGGTTCCCGTCGCTGGCGCAGAACACGCCGGACCTGCCGGAGACCGTCGACGGGATGCCGATGGTCGCGCGGCGGCCGGGGCGCGGGCGGTGCGAGGTCGTGTGCTTCACCTCGGACCACAACAGCTCGTTCGGGCAGCTCACCCCGCGGCGGGTGCGCACCGTCGTGGACGTGTGGGCCGAGCGCACCGAGGTGCTGGGCGGGCTGCCGGGCGTCGAGCAGGTCTTCCCGTTCGAGAACCGCGGTGAAGAGATCGGCGTGACCCTGCACCACCCGCACGGGCAGATCTACGGCTACCCGTTCGTGACGCCCAAGACCGAGAAGATGCTCGCGGTGGCGGAGCGGTACCACGCCGAGCACGGCCGTCACCTGATGGGCGACGTGCTGGCGGCGGAGCAGGCCGCCGAGATCCGCGTGGTCGCGAGCAACGCCACGTGGACCGCGTTCGTGCCCTCCGCCGCGCGCTGGCCGGTCGAGGTGCACCTGGTGCCGCACCGCCACGTGCCGGACCTGCCCGCGCTGACCGACGCCGAGCGCGACGACTTCGCCACCCTGTACCTGGACGTGCTGCGCCGCCTCGACGGCCTGTACGACCGGCCGCTGCCGTACATCGCGGGCTGGCACCAGGCGCCGTCGAAGGTCGGGCGGGAGCACTCCTGGCTGCACATGGAGGTGTTCTCGGTGCTGCGGACGGCGGACAAGCTGAAGTACCTGGCCGGGTCCGAGTCGGGCGTCGGCGTGTGGATCAACGACGCGACGCCGGAGCAGATCGCGGAGCGGCTGCGCGCGCAGGCGTAGTCGCCGGGTGGGCCGTGACCGCCGGGCCTGCGCTCCTCGGAGCGCGGGCCCGGCGGTTTTTCCGCTCTGCCGACGGCCCGCCGTCCGCCCAGGGGGCTTCGGAACGACTCACAAGTGATGCCCAGACTCGTTTAAGGCTCCTCTCAGGCGCACACCCCAGAGTTGTGGACATGACCGAGAACGAGCCGCAGCACCAGCCGCAGCAGCCCGCAGACCAGAGTCCCTGGGCGCGCGGCGGCGGCGAGGCCGGTCTTCACGCCGGTGGCGGGCAACGGGATGTCCACCAGCCGGACTCCGCGCGGGAGCACTCCGCCCGCGACGGGCAGCAGGACCGGCCGACCACGCGGCTCGGTCCGGACGACTCCGACCGGTCTGGCGCGCAGGGCGCCACGACCGGGGCGGACCAGGCCACCCGGTCCGAGGCGCTGCAGGGCGCCCCGGCCGGAGCGGCCACCGACCGGCCCGAGAGGGCCGAGTCGGACACCACCGGTGCGGCGGAGGCTTTGCAGGGGGCCGACGCCGATCGGGGAACCGGAGGGCAGGGCGTGCAGGGCGCCCAGTCCCTCGCCGGGTGGCCGGGCGCTGTGCAGGGGGCGCCCGCCCACCCGGCTTCCGGGCCCACCACCGGGGGCGCCCCCCAGACTTCCGGGCAGCCGCTCACCGCAGCCGCCCAGCCCGGCCACGTCCAGCAGCCCGGTGTGACGCAGCAGATCAGCGCGTCCCAGGTCCCGCAGGGCGGTTCCACTCAGCAGATCACCCCCGGTCAGCGGCCCTTCGGCGAGCAGCCCACCCAGACGGGCCCGTTCGCGGGGCCGGGCGGCCGGTCGACCGAACAGGGGGTTCAGGTGAACGCCTTCGGCCAGCCCGTCCAGTCCGACCGCGCGACCGGGACCGCCTACGGCCCGCCCGCGTCGGGCGGGTTCCCCGGCCAGCCCGGCGGTCCCGGCCAGCCCGGCGGCCCCGGTCAGCCGGGGTCCGGCCCGTACTACGCGGTGCCCGGCGCGGACGGCCAGCTCCCGCCGCAGCGCGCGAAGTCCGCCGGCAGGGGCAAGGTCCTCGCAGGCGTGGCCGCGCTCGTGCTCGTGGTGGGCGGCGTCGCCGGTGGTGTCGGCGGCTACGTGGGCTACCAGGCCGCGGGTGGCTCCGGTTCGGTGGTCAACGCCCTGAACGCGGCCCCGCCCGCCCAGCAGACCGCCGACGCGCCCGCCGGTTCGGTGGAGGCCGTCGCGCAGAAGGTGCTGCCCACGGTGGTCCAGGTGCAGGTCAGCGGCGGCGCCGGGTCCGGCTTCGTGATCAGCTCCGACGGTCTGGTCGTCACGAACAACCACGTGGTCGAGTCGGCCGCGCGGGGCGGCGCCGTCCGGGTGGTCTTCCAGGACGGCAAGACGGCCAGCGCCAAGATCGTCGGCCGCGACCCGTCGTCCGACCTGGCCGTGATCAAGGCGGACGGCGTCTCCGGCCTGCCCACCGCCGAGCTGGGCAACTCCTCCGACCTGAAGATCGGCCAGCAGGTGATCGCGGTCGGCTCCCCGTTCGACCTGACCGGCACGGTCACCTCGGGCATCGTCAGCTCGCTGAACCGCCCGGTGCGGGCCGGCGGCGAGTCGGGCAGCCAGTCCACGGTGCTCAACGCCGTCCAGACCGACGCGGCGATCAACCCCGGCAACTCCGGCGGGCCGCTGATCGACATGAACGGCCGCGTGATCGGCATCAACTCGGCCATCTACAGCCCGAACTCCAGCCAGACCTCGCAGGGCGGTTCGGTCGGCATCGGCTTCGCCATCCCGATCGACCAGGCCAGGCGCACCGCGACCGAGCTGAGCGAGACCGGCAAGGCCACCCAGACCGTGCTGGGCGTGCAGGTCACCGACGCCCCGCAGGGCGGCGCGGCGGTCCAGGAGGTCACCGAGGGCGGCGCGGCGGGCCAGGCGGGCGTGAAGGCGGGCGACGTGGTCACCAAGTTCGGTGACCGCCGCATCGACAGCTCGGACGCCCTGGTAGCGGCCGTCCGCTCGGACACCCCCGGTGACAAGGTCACCCTCACCCTGGCCGACGGCCGCACGGTGGAGGTCACCCTGGGCAGCCAGGAGGCCCCGGTCAACTGACCGGCCCCGGCGCCCCGCCCCTCAGGCAGGCCTGCCCGATCCGCCCACCCGCGCAGGCCCCCACTCCCAGAACGGCCGACCGGCCCGGTTCCCCCTACCGAACCGGTCGGCACGCCCACCCGGCCCGACCGGGCTCACCGGTAGCGGCCCGACCAACCGGGCTCAGCCCAACCGGGCTCAGCTCCACCGGGCACAGCCCAACGGAGTCCATCTCCACCGGGCACAGCCCAACCGGGTTCGGCTCCACCGGGCACAGCTCCACCGGGTTCAGGCTCCCGACTCACGCGCCTCCGAGTCGGCCCAGAGGCCGCGCTCCAACCGGGACACGCCCTCGTCCC